>NZ_JBDOPO010000099.1:0-25442 GCF_039830215.1 Rubritalea sp.
TACCTGGATTAAGAATTCCTAACCCAATACGCATTCCGGCCATTCCAGCAACAACCATTCCGGTAAGTTCGTATGAAGCATGACCAGAAACGAAGGTGAAAAACTTTACCGGGTCACCATACTCGATCACATAAGCCATCGATCCACCTATCCCGAGACCATTCATCAAAAGAATAAATAGGCTGCCCACACCAGCGAGGGCACCACCAGCAATAATTTGAAAGTCGATGCCAATATTGTTATGAATGTAATGCCCAAACATCATGAAGTCAGCGCCAGTTTCTCCACGAAAATCTGACACGGTAGAATTTTCTCCCTTGCCGTACATTTCATCCATTCCCGCCATCCCCTCACTACCTAGAATGCTACGTACCCAGTCCAAATCGTAGTAGATCGAAACCCACATACCAATTGCGGGGATCAAAAAGAAAGCCCAGCAAAGTACAAATAATTTCCACTCTCGTCGAATCGCCTGTGGGAATCCGACAGCAAGAAAAAGTATGACAGTCTCAACAAAACTTGAGGAACTGCGCGCCACCATCTTGTGGCCACGAATCACCTGCTGGTTGAGGTACTCACACATCGACTCACCATACATTCGGTGCCGAGCTATCGAGAGTTCCACGCAGCGCTCACGTACCATTTTAGGAATTTCAGCCACGTCTGTTTGGTAGTCAGCTTTACCCTTTTCTAAAGCCTGCATGCTAGCATCGTAGCGACGCCATTTATCGGCATTCTTGGCCTCAAATTGATTTGCGTTCATCCCAGTCTATTTCCCTTCAGTGAGCCAATGGGCCACTTCTAACAAGCGGGTTTTCCCCTGCGTTCCCTGCAGGTTAGTGAGAGCAGCGGCATGATCAGCTAACTCCACACGTCTAGCCTCAGACCATAATCCGGCACGCTCACGGAACGAAACAATAGCAGCTTGTTCTTCGCGCGTTAGGGCGACAGGAGGAGCCACCTTCTTTAGCGCAGGAGGAATAGAAGCTTTCATATGATCGATTGGCTTATCGTACACAACCACTGTGTTTGCGACGAGATCACCGACGCGTTGAAACTTTTTGGAGAGAAAACAAGTCGTCAAACCCACTCCGTAGCCTCCAATGAATATTCCAGCACCACCAGTTGGTAATCCTGGTAGCATGTCGACGAACCGCAGAATATTCCGTATAAATACTTGTCCTCTGGTAGGTGCATTACCTGATCGGTCAATCACCCTGACCCCCATCGAACGCTTGCCTGGTGTGGCAGAGCGTCGGCCGGCTTCGAAAAAAGAGAAATATCCCCAGGACAAAAGAAACAACGAAATCAGCATGATTCCATTGGCTATATTCTCATTGGTGCCTAGCGATATAAAGCTAGTGACGATTCCTAACACAATCATTATACCAATAATGATGAGGTAATCGATAATCAGTGCCATTGCACGTACGAATGGGCCTGCAACGCGTAACAGAATTTCGACACCATCACCGAGTTCCACACTCTGTAAGGTATCTATTTTCTTCGTTTTGTACAAATCTCCCATACACATTCCCCCAACAAACGTTGAGGCGAGATCACACTAACTAAAGCTCAACCTCCGTAAAGAGGAAAGATCCCTGAAATTCTAGCTGACGTTCCAGCGAAGTCGGTATACTTCGAATAGGTCTGTGGAGCTGTCACTCTCGTCCAAATTCGTGAGTAGGATGTAGCCTCCATCGCGCAGGGGGGAGCTGGCTGGGTAAGGCTTTGCTGTTTTGGCGACTTTCACACTGAGATCTAGGCGGTTATTATTCCTTCTGCGCAGAAGCTTCTCCAAAGGGGTTGCAGGTGTCGTAACGGTGACATTGGCAGGAAAACGGGTGAACCCAAAAGCCGATTTCTCGCTGATCGAGCTGAAGATCTCCGAGGGAACTAAACCATATCACGCACCTCTAGCGCGTCCTTTCTAAGCATGCAAGAATGCGCTGGAACACGGATTGCCGAATGTGGGAAGATTCCTCAAAATCCTTGATATGGCTGGCGGTCTGGTTGAAAGATCCTTTGCTGCGGCTATCCGGTTTCATCGGGGTAAAGTCGATGCCAGAGGCGGGAACCATGCAAGAATTTCTGCGAATGTAAGCAGTCTGCTTGGCATGTTGATCGAGATCGACACAAGTAAGCGACGAGTCTTAGGGAAGTAAGGAATTAACACATCGTAGCATACCTCCAGGCTCGTCAAGTCAATGGCTTATGTGACTTATTTTTGATTCTTACGCTTAACTTTACACGCATGGCTAGTGTACCTTAGTTAAGATATGACTTTTGTAGCTTTACTCATAAATTTCTATAGATAAATACAAGCACATGATTAGTCAAAAAATTCACAGTTACACAGGGGGGCATGTATTCACTAATGGCTACATCATTGAGCACGAGGGTGCATGTATTGTAGTCGATGCTCCAGCTTTGATTCATGAAGTAATCAAGCAAGAAGAACTCAAACCGACCCACCTCTTACTAACGCATCAGCACTTCGATCACACTGAAGATGTCGAAGCTCTTCAAGCAATGGGTATCGAAGTTATGATGCACTCACCGTACTCAGAGACCTTGATTCGCCAAAAAGAAGCAAGAGAAAACTGGGGCCTTCCAGTTCAGATCTCGCCATTCTCTCCGAACGTTTTACTCGATGGGAAAACAAGCCATGCGATTGATGGACTCGAATTCGAGATTGCACATGTCCCTGGTCATTCACCAGATTCAGTCACCTTCTATTTCCCAACTCTCGGTGCTGTGTTCGCTGGTGACACACTTATGGAAGGATCTATCGGCAGGACTGACCTTCCCGGCGGTTCCCATGACCAATTATTAGAGGGCATACGCACTAAACTTTTCACACTCCCTGATGCGACAGTTGTGTGCTCAGGCCACGGCGGCCAAACCACTATTGGGTACGAAAAAGAACACAATCCATTTATCTGATCCTAGTTGAATGAGTCGGTCAAGAATGTGCTATCTCCTAGCGTCTGTGGCCGCACTCATTGCAGGACTGACCAGCCGGTCAATTGGCCTAGATAAGAACCATTTCATCGTCACCCACGTTGGTGACGTGCTGTAGGCTAGCCTAATTTACTACTTGGTGAGATGGGTTCAGCCCCAGCTGAGAACTGTAAGCTTAGGCATACTCGCTGCCACCTTTTGCTTGGTGATCCAACTCCAGCAACTTTGCCAATCTGAATGGCTGCTGCAATTGAGAAGCAATAAATTCCTAGCTCTATTCATGGTCACAGCTATTCCATTGCTGAATGCTGTCTTAGGCCACTGGAACAGGCCACGCATATTTGCTGCTTACTCTCTGTAGCCAGAAAAAGCTACTTTAGCTTAGCGTTGAGAAGCGATCAACCTTGGACAGTTAAGCTAGCTAGGAATTGGAATTCTAAGAGGTAGCTCAATAGCTCTTTTGAAACTTTAGATTATACGGGGATTCTCAATCGAATTCATAGCGACAAAAAAAGCCTCGAAAAGTAAGGCTTCACGAGGCTTTGGAAAATTTGATTGGCTTACTTTACTGCTTCCTCAACGCGCTTTAGCACTTCTTCGTATGCTTCCATGACTCCACCGAGGTCTTGGCGGAAACGATCTTTGTCCAACTTCTTACCAGTTTCTAGGTCCCAAAGGCGGCATGTGTCAGGGCTAATTTCGTCAGCAAGAACGATCTTAGCTTCAGAATCATTTGTGCGACCAAACTCGATTTTGAAATCAACGAGCTTGAGTCCCGCGTGCTGGAAAAATTCAATCATCACATCGTTGATAATGAGTGCTTTCGCTTTAAGTTCGGCGCACTCTTCAAGAGTAGCTAAGCCCATTTCACGAGCGTAGTCATCGTTAATGAGTGGATCCCCGAGCTCGTCACTCTTATACGAAAATTCTACGATTGGCTGCTTGAATGCGGTGCCCTCTTTCACACCAACACGCTTGCAGAAAGAACCCGCAGCAACATTACGCACGATGACTTCGACCATAAGGATGTCTACATTCTTAACAAGGAGATTGATGTCATCGATCGACTCTAGTAGGTGTGTTTCAACACCCTTAGCTTCGAGCATGCGATAGATTGCAAGTGTAATCGCTGTGTTGAGACGGCCCTTATTTTCGAATTCTGCTTTCTTCTCAGCGTTGAATGCTGTGGCCTCGTCCTTGTACTCCATGCGAAGGACATTCGGATCATCAGTCGTGTAGAGTCGTTTTGCTTTGCCTTCGTAAATTGGTTCCATGCCCATCCCTACGACTAACTCTCTTCTGGGTCAAGCCCATGAGGTGGGAATTCAAAAAAATTCTACCTCACTGTTTCAAATGTGAGTCTTTGGTTTGTATCGTCGAACGCTGACTCGACCACCATTCGCCATACGCATAGGCTCAAAGACCATATCCACACCTACTTCTTTGAGCTCACATACTGACTCAAGTAACTCACCCAGCCGACCTTTGGCAAACCCTCGTTCTTTAAACCATATCAAATACTATGGCGGCAAATCCATGATGGGTATCCCACGTGGTGGGTAGTCCTTGGGACCAAACTTTCCGAACGGCATCCAGGTTTGCCAATTTCAATAAGCAAGTTGCGAAAGTCCTCGCAGTCAATTTCAGTAAATTCCATCCTACTCGTCGTTCTAGGCCATACCAAACAAGACTACAAGCGAAGACAACACTACGCTAAGTTTCTATTTAGACACGAATTAGTATTGAAATTATACAATTGCCAGTGCACCAGTCACTCATGCTCCGCATCTGCTTCATCGGTGGTTACGCCCTCTTTCTCATTTTAGTGATCGCACTACTAGCGATCAAAGTCATCTCAGTGGTTGGGCCTGGCGGCCTTGGAGATGTGGCCACAGAATGGGCAGAAGTCCTCTTTACCACAAAGAACCTCATTACTTGGGGAGTAGCAATTGGAGCTGGATTTATTGCTTGGATAGCCGCCCTGTTCGCTATTGCAAAACGCTCGCCTGAGTGGGAAAAATCTTGGGTAAAGACACTCATCATTGGTTGCCTCTTCATGGGGGGCTTTTTCCTAGTGCTCTGTCTGGTTGGCGGATCTGCATTCTTGATGGATGGCTTTGCTGGTGAAGTTGCGGCCAAGATCGCAGGTTACATGAGTTCTCCTGTCTTTATGGAGCTCGGATTTTTCCTTATTGGTCTATTCCTCCTGATGAGCTTCAACTTAGTCAGAAAAGTTTACGAGGGGGATGAGTTTGTGGAAATAGAAATTCCCAGTCATCTTCTAACCCAAAAAAAGGAGAAGGAGTAAACTCCTTCCCCTGCTAATTTCTTTTCGTAGCTGCCTTGGCCTACTCAGATTCGGGCTTTCTCGCTCCTAGCTTATCATTTAGGTAGAGTAAACCAGCCACGTCGCTACCAATTCGACGTAGTGTGATGATCACCTCTTCCACACTCTTTTCCTCCTCCACTTGCTCGTCCAAAAACCATTGTAAATGGCTCTTAGTTGCATGATCGTTGAGGCGTAAGGCTATTTCGTAAAGCTTGTTGATCGACTTCGTATTCTCTTGCTCAGTTTCGAGGGAGAACTCAAAAGCTTCCAACGGGCCAGAAAAGCTCGAACGAGGCTTTTCAATAGCCTCAAGTTCTAGATGCCCGCCCCTGTCTAAGAGGTAAGTCTGAAGCCTTTGAGCATGAGACAATTCCTCTAAGTGCTGAAGGTGCATCCACGCGGAAAACCCATCTAGGTTGTCCTCTTCAAAGTACGCTGAGATTGCCAAATAATTATATGCTGCTGTCAGTTCTTGATTGATCTGACTATTGAGTGCGTCTTGTAATTCTTGATGGATCATAAAATGTGTGTTTAGTTGTGATGTCAGCTATAAGTTATAGCCAATCTGAAATAGGTCAAATACTGTACTCTTTTTTTAAAAGCCCGACCGGCTTGCAGAGTGACTTTTTGGTGTTCGAAACACGCGCACATTTGCGGCAGGCATACTCAGGCTTGCTCGTCAATTGTGTGAGTAGCTCCATATTCTTGAGAATATCTTTGCCGCTCCACTTACAGAATGATTTTATTTTGCTCATCTTTGATGGGTCGCTATTGATAATGAATCTCAATATCTACAATTTAAACCAATATGCAACCTAATATGCTATGAAACTGATTTCTAGTCAGAAACAAAGGTAGCGAGAACCAAGCACCTGTTTACTCTTCTTCGTCTGGGTCTTCTTTTTTGCCGCCACCGAAGAGCCCACCGAGTCCACTTTGAATAATGTCAGAACCCGTTATGATTGGGTCTGTGATATCTCCATTTTTACCGGCCTCAATCATGTCGCGCCCAGCCTTGATAATATTACCACTACTATCACGAAGGACATCCTTGACCCCTGTAGCATTCATTGCTTCAGGCAAATCACCTAAAGAACCTACAGCCTGGTTTGTGAAACGAAGGACCTGTTGCCCACCCGTGGCTTCAAATAGTCTGTCTAGAGCCGCAGCTTTGAGTCGGTCTGTGAGGTCCTCCTCGATCGCATCAGTGGTGCCACCAATATTAACGACAGCCCAATGCATGCCTTCTTTTCCAGGGAGAAATACCTTTTCCTCAGCTCCTGGTATGTGACTGAGGGTACCAGCATTAAGCCCAACGCTGAATCTCCCTGTCAAACGATCCCCATTCATATCAAGTTTCCCTTCGATGCGCATGAGTCCATCACAATGAACGTATATATTACTGAGGCGTAGAAATTCTCCGTAGCGGTAGAAATCGCAACTAAATTCCGAGAAGCGTAAGCGCTTGAAATCACGAACCACAGTGTAGGCAGCTATAGTATCTAAGACTGGGAGAGCCGTCAGTTGGCCGTCAATGATTTTGATACTCCCATTGAACTCCGGCTCATTTCCCCCCTTAGGTTTCACTGTGAATTTTGCTTCGACATCACCGCTGAGCTTTTGCCTCCAATCCGCCTCAACAATATCAGCGCACTTGAGGCCTGTAAGGATGCCGAAAAAACTATAGTCAGGTCTGGATGTCCCTAACTCGATCTCGCCATCCAGCTCTAGCTTACCACTGTCAAAAACATCGAAGCTTGCCTGGCCTACCACTACTCTCTGCGGCATAAGGCGCAGCGATGCAGTTTGTAGTTTAGCTTCATTCAGGATTGGGAAAGGTAGCTCTAAATGACCTCTGGAGAGCTTCGCTTTGTAGCCGTAATCCTCTTGTGCTAAATCAATCTGCGTCCCCTCCACAACATAGGCCCCACCCTTGGTTAGAATTTTTGCGTTAGCCCTTACGACAGAAGCTCCTAACAATTCAGCCTTATCCGGCAACATTGACTCAATCCAAGATTCTTTAGACTTCGGTATATCAATTGTGGTAAATTCTTTTTTGAGGTCTAACTCTAGCGTGGCAGTCTGAACCACAACATCAGAAATCGTCCATACGTCACGTTTGATATAATCGGTATCGACGTTGAGGGATATACCCTTGGCCTCCATTTTTTCAATCGCTCCTTGCGAGGACGCCCTGACCGATTCGTTGTCGAGATGAAGCCCCTTCCACTTAAGCTCCCCTATCTGAACTGGGACGCCTAGCTCACGACTCACCTTTGTGCTCACTTTCTCACGGAAGCCATCACTATGCAGGAATTTGATCACCATTTGGTATCCTACGATCGAGGCTATAAGCAACAAGATTAGCCCACCAAGAGCCCATTTCCAAGGTACTGGAAACCCTTTTTTCTGCTTTTTAAAACTCTTTGACCTACGTTGGCGACGCTGCGACATAGGCCAGAAACTACCGCTTGATAAAATTGGCGCAAGGTTTCTTCTCGCCACAAACAAATATTTAAGTTTGTGTAACCATTATCAAATTCCAACTTATAGCCTCTGTATCGTGCTAGAATTAAAAGATTTTTGTTTCACAATTGAGAAGGATGGCGAACCAATCAATTTGGTCGACCGTGTAAACCTAAAAGTACCTTCAGGCCACTTCATGGCAATCGTGGGGCCATCTGGGTGTGGTAAAACCACCTTACTCAACGCCATCGCTGGCCTCAACCACTTGTCTGAAGGTTCTATCTCATGGATGGGACGTGATCTAGAGGAAGACGGAGACTTAGAGCCAGCTGAGCTAGGTTATGTGCCACAGTTTTCGATTGCTTACGACGCGCTCACCGTCGACGAATCAATCGAATCCGTGACCCGTTTGCGCGTCAAGACCCGTGACCTCGATGATCTTGATCTACGTATTGACCGTGTACTTGAAGAAACGGGACTAACAGCAATTGCTGACCGCCAGGTAAAGGTTCTCTCTGGTGGACAAAAGCGTCGGCTTGGTCTCGCCATGGAGCTGGTGACAGACCCTAAGTTATTACTCTGTGACGAGGTCACATCTGGTCTCGACCCACGCTCTGAGCGTGACATTGTGCGCCGCCTCCACGAGCTCTCCAGACGCGATGGCAGAATCGTCATCTCAGTCACGCATTCACTAGCCCACCTAGAACTCTATGATTCGATCCTAGTTCTCCATGAAGGTTGCGTAGCTTACCACGGACCTCCAGCCGGACTCACTCATTATTTTTCAGTAGAAGACACTGAATCCATCTACCCACGCCTCGCAAAACAAAGCTCCGAGAAGTGGCGGAAATCATGGCTGAAGCACTTTCCTGCTTTTTACAGTAAAATTATTCGGAATCGACTCAAGTTGATCGAGGAAGGCAAGCTAGTCATACCCGAAGAAGCTCCTGAAATTGGACCTGAAAGTACTGAAGAAAAAGCCATTGCTGACCCAGTAGCAGAAGACATTCAACTGGATGCAACCGAGCTTCTCGACGCCTTCGAAGAGGAACTCGATAGAGAAGATGGTAAAAAATCTCGCCGCAACAAGCGTAAGAGAAGCAAGATTAAGGCGGCTCCAGAAAAAGACGAAGAAGAAGAAAAAACTGAGGACGAGGATGATCTCGTCATGGAAGAACCTGAACAAGTTCAGACACCAGGATTCTTTAGCCAGTTCTCAACATTGCTAAGTCGACGTACCAAGATTTTCTTCCGTGACCGAGGCCAAGTTTTTCTCCAAGTCGCCATCCTACTTTGTTTTCCCTGTTTGGTTGCTCTCTTCGGGCCTCAAGGAAATGAAGCACTACTCCAGTACCCTGACGCTATTGAGATGACTTCCCAGAGCGCGGTCAAAGAACTCCAAAATATTGGTGAAAATAGAGCCAAAGTCGGTGGCGCTGTCTCAGGAATCATTATGTTCCAAGTTGTTCTGCTCTCACTCATGGGATCAAACAATGCTGCCCGAGAGATCGCTGGTGAGCGTAAAATTCTTGAGAAAGAGAAATTTGGTGGTGTGAGCCCATTCGCGTACCTCTGTAGTAAGATCACCTTCCTTAGCTGTATGATCGTGGTGCAATCAGTATGGATGGCTATCTTTGTCGACCAGTTTTGGCAATACCCAGAAGCTGCAGGATCAGGAGGATTCTTCAATCACATGACATTCCTCATCCTAGTGAATGCCGCAATGACGTCGATCTGTTTAGGCATTTCAGCGCTGATGAAAACTTCCGAGCAAGCCTCATTACTTTCGATCTACTTGGTTGGCTTCCAGTTGCCACTTTCAGGTGCAGTGCTCGCCTTACCCGAAACAGTCGGAATGATCACTCGTCCATTTATCTCAGCATACTGGGCATGGGGAGGTAGTATCGAGTCACTGGACAACCGCTATCAAGCGGCAGTTAAAACGGTCACTGAGACACCTCTCGAATCATCAGGCACTATTTGCCTCTATATTCTCGGGATTCAAATTGCCTCTGGAATCATTGCATCGTATATCGGCATCCGTCGTCACCAGTGGGAGCACTAATGTGCTATATTGTGTGTAACCACCTCAACTCTTTACCCAAGGTTTTTAATACCTACCTCAACTATCATGGCTCGCAGATCTAGAAGAAAAAAATCAAATAACCCGGCACCTGTCATTATCGGCAGCGTGGCAGCAGTCCTCGTCATTGGCATCGGCTATGTCAGCCTCAAAAGAGCAGACGCACCAAGCGCCAAGGAATTCCCTTTAGAAACCTATGTAGACAGCTGCAACAGCCTCCGAGGCAACGAATACTCCATCAGTGGCGAAATCGTAGAGAACGCTCAGCATGACCCAAATGTAGGTAAATTTATTTTCCTCAGAGTCGACACTGGTGATCAGGCCATTTCCCAAGAAATGCCACAGAGCATCGGCATTATGGTTCCGAGCTCAGTCAAGGGACCAAACCTCGAAACGAAGCAAAACTATACCTTCGTAGTCGATGTAAAAAAAGAAGGCTCACTCGTGGCTTCCAGCTACACAGCACGCTAACCCAACGCACCTTTTTTCAAACCATGAAATCACTTTCAACTCTTGCTCTTTATCTGGGCATATTCATACCGGCTACAGCACAGGTCCTCACGCCTCCCAATGGTGCTGGCAATTTTACGAGCAACGGTTCAGGTAACAACAGTAACGGCGGATCAGGTAATACCACGATCAACCGTCACGAATCTACCGCACCATCAACACATGGACAGGAAATCCCTGTAGTTGACCCAACCTCGAAAACCTTTCAATTCCAGGGCCGTACTTACTCGATGATGGACAACAACCTCGGGGGGCAGTTCGAAGCATACCTTGCCTCTCAGGAATTTGAATCAAAGGCAGCTGTGGAATATCGCGAAAAAATCGAGAAGATTCTTGACTACCTTTCTCCGCTCAATCCAGGTGGCCCCAACCTCAAATTGGCCTACACTCTTTTAGAAGAGGCTTCAGATTATCCAGGCGATGGTGGGATCTGTGACTCATTAGCAAATTCAGTCTATTCTGGTAGACTTGCTATGAAAGGTATCGGCAACAAGAAAGAAGCCATAGCCAAACTCGAAAAAGAGCACAGAAGGCTAGTTCACAACCTCAATGTGCTAGAGAACAAGCGCGAGCTAGGCGTTACGACTGCAGTTCAAAAAAATAAGACGAAAACCACCTCTAAAGCAAGCACATCGACCGAGTACAAGGTGATGCAGAAGCGCTTGGTTGAAATCACTGCGATCAAGAAAAAATACGAAGCCTCAGGAATCATCAGCCTCACTCAATCCAAGGTTCAATACCAAGCAATGATGATCCAGCTTTTTATCCAACGACGCTTCGAACACGTTGTCATGTCAGCTCGTTTCTACAACATCATTTATAAAGATGGTGACCAAGCTATGCGCATCAAAAAAGGGTCTGATACTGAGAAGTTTTTCAGTGAAGGGATGGGAGTCAACCCTACTGTCGCAGGTCTCGACGCTGCAGCCAACGAAGCAATCCGCAAATCTCAGACACTTATTAGCGCCTTTGAAAACAACATCAACAGTAACCGCATTCATGCTGCATCAGAGCGCTTAGTGGAAGCCTTCCTCGTTGGCGAGTTTACACCATGCGTCCAGACTGTCTCCATGGGTATGAAAGAGCGTGTGCAGCAATACGTTCAGGATGCCAATGACCTCGTTGAAGCTCTGTCAGCCAAAGAGCTAGCTCAAGCCACCGACCTCAATGACTCGCTCAAGACCCAAGCGCGCGACTACAACCCATCAAAAGCCAACTCTTATATCGCAGCTCACAAACGCGCTTCAGACGGCTATGTACGTGATGCCAAGTTTGCGCTATTTGAAAAAGACACACCGCGCGCAAAGGTTGCGATCGAAAATGCCATCAAGCATTGGCCAGCGAACCCTATTATCGAAGACTTTAACGACAAGCTCGACCTCCGCCTCACCAGAGGTGAAGCAGATGCAGACACCCTAATCCAAACAGTCAAAGAGTTCGACCGACTTCTAGCTGATAAGAACTACCGAGCGATTGTCGAAGAGCCACGTAAGTCTTCATTCGTTGTGGTCTTTGGACAAACTAACGATGAAGCACGCCTTCAGCAACTCACTGAAATTGGTGATTCGATCACAGAGATTGAAAAAGCTCTAGGCAAGTCAAAGAGTTTGGTCGAAGCAGGTCAATCCTATGCAGCTTGGGAAGCAATCTTCGAGACCCAAAACAAGTACTATGATGACCCCAAAATAGCCAACGCTAAGGCGCAGCTGATCGGTCAGGTAGGCAACTTCACGAATGCTCTCACTAAAGCTAAGAGATTAGAAGAAGGTGGTGCCGCTCCTCAAACTGGTTCAGCCCTCTCTTGGTACCTCAAGGCACGTGACATCTACCCGCAAAGCCAATTTGCCAAAAAAGGAATCCAGAGAATTGTGAACAAGCAATTTGAAGGAACTCAGTAATTCTTTTTTTATCAACACCTAGTTTTACAAAACCACCAATGGGACTCTTCTCATTAATGTTTTTTTGCGACAGCATTTCTACCTATTTATCAAAACAGGTACATCCGCGAGAATTGTCAAAATATAATTAGAACAGGCTCGCAAGAAAAACACTCCTTTTCAGTCACAATCAGCATAGATGTCTGATTCAAAATTTCTGTTTTTGGTCGCAGTTGTAAAGTACGGCAAATGAGAAAATACTAATGTGAATCTGACAAGGCGTTAGAGTTCTTCTTCAGTGCTTTTCATCGTAGCCAGAAGGTAGCTGAAGCCAATGCCGACGAGCTAGCAGCTAAAGCCTGCCAACTCAGCACGATCCCCACGAAAGACTTCTATGAAAGAGCTTTACCTTTCCATAGCGCGTACCAGTAATAGCTGGGCTCTGTTCATTCAGAACTGGGATCCTACGCTTGCTAGGACCGCCACTGAGTTTGATGAAAGAGTCCCGAACTAGCGCAATATAAAGTTCTCAAAAGGACTGGGGATACGGGCTACACTCAAGACCAAAATCAGCATAACTCCGCATTTTGGGAACCCAATGTTACGGCCTCTAATGCGTCAGGCTCTTATATTATTTTGATCTGGATCTACGCTCATATTTCAGTAGAAAGAATAAGCTGCTCGTCGCCTTGAAAAAGTAATAACCATACTAACAAAACAAAACACAATTTTTCTGCCAGAACCATCTATTCCATGAAGATATTCCTTCCAGCCACTTTTGTTTTATTCTTTATAAACGTTCTCTTAGCCGGCAGTGAGCATAAGAATGTTTTATTAATTTGTATCGATGACCTAAGACCTGAGCTTGGCTGCTATGGAGTCGATTACATCCACACACCTAACATCGATGGTTTAGCAGCAAAAAGCCAAGTATTTAAGAAACACTACGTCCAAGCTCCCACTTGTGGTGCTTCCCGCTACACTCTACTGACAGGTAACTATGGGCCAGCTAGGAACAACGCATTGATGTTACGCGCCAAGAAACTTAAAAACAACAAACTCAGTCCTAGTATGCCCGCATGGTACAAAGAACATGGCTACACGACCTGCTCGATAGGAAAAGTATCCCACTACCCTGGTGGATTGAGTGGCGCTGAATGGGACGATCCATCTGAGGTTGAAATGCCCAAATCTTGGGACAAATCAGAAATGCCTAGTGGAGCTTGGAAGCACCCGCGTGGAGCCATGCATGCTCTAGCAAATGGTGAAATACGAGAAAAGTCTGGTAACATGGACGTTTTTCAATCGACCGAAGGAGACGACTCGACCTACCCAGATGGTTTGATCACTAGCCACGCTCAGCAACAGCTAAAAACACTAACAAAAGGCGATAGCCCGTTTTTTCTAGCAGTAGGTTTCATTCGACCTCACCTACCTCTTGGCGCCCCAGCCAAATACTTAGAACTCTATAAGGACACAAAATTTCCGCCAATCCCACACCCTAACAAGCCAGACGGCAACACGACTTGGCATGAGTCTAGCGAGTTCATGAAATACAACAACTGGGGGAAAGATCCGCGCAAAGATCAAGAATTCGCCACCGAAGTACGTCGCCATTACGCAGCTTGTGTCAGTTATGCAGATGCACAAGTGGGTAAGCTCCTGACGACTCTAAAGGAGACTGGAGCCGATAAGAATACAATCATTGTTCTATGGGGTGACCATGGTTGGCATCTGGGTGAACACGCGATCTGGGGTAAGCATAGTCTCTTTGAAGAATCCCTCCACGCACCTCTACTTATTTCCACACCAGCGAATAAACCTGCTTCGAGATCGATCGATACGGTAGTTGAAACTATCGACATTTTTCCGACCCTTTGTGAACTCACAAATCTTCCAATTCCGAGCTCAATCAATGGCCAATCAATGGTTCAACTTATGAACAATGCCGATAAAATAGATCACCTAGCCGTATCCTACAACGCTCGTGCAGCAACTATTAGATCAGCCACACACAGGCTCATAGCCCATAAGAACGGAGCCCTCGAACTCTATGACTTCTCAGCTAAAGACAGAGGATCAATAAACTGTGCCAAACAACAGCCCGAGACTGCTCAACTACTAATCGACAAACTCAAACATCACTTTTCGTCGTCCTCGTTTAACAAATAAAAAAGCCAGAGGTTTCCCTCTGGCTCAGAAAATGAGTAAAGCTCTGTGCCCTACATGCGCTCAGGCACTTGGATTCCGAGAAGGCCGAGACCTTGCTGGAGAACACGACCGGTAAGCTCACAAAGAACCAAGCGCGACTTGCGCACTTCACCTTCACTCTTAAGAACTGGACAGGCTTCGAAGAAGCTGTGGAAGGCTTTTGCTAAATCTAGCAAATAATTAGACAGGATATTAGGTTTGAGTCCATCAAGCACCGTAGGAAGAACTTCGCCAAATTGGGTGAGTGCTCTAGCAAGGTTGATTTCACCTTCATCAGAGATCTGTATACCATCAGCATCAAAACTAATCTCCTCATCAAGCTTACGGAAGATAGCACACACCCTCACAAAACTGTATTGGAGGTATGGTGCAGTATCCCCCTGAAGAGCAACCATCTTCTCTAGATCAAAGATGTAGTCGGAAGAACGGTGGTGGCTAAGCTCAGTGAACTTCACTGAACCAAGGCCAATCATCTTAGCTAATTCCTCTTTCTCCAGTTCGGGGAGATGCCCACTCTTCTCCTCTAAAACGGCACGGGCTGACTTCACTGCATCATCGAGCACATCCGCCAACTGAGGCAGGTCTCCATCACGCGTTTTGAGTGGTTTGCCGTCTTTGCCTAGGATAGTTCCGAATGAAACGTGCTCGAGGTCAGCTTTGCAGCCCAGACGCTTTGATACATCAAACAGTTGCTGGAAATGCAGGCTCTGACGTGCGTCCACAACATACCAAATTTTGTCTGCATTCCATTGCTTGAGTCGATAGTCGACGGTCGCTATATCGGTCGTTGCATAGTTGAATGCACCATCACCCTTGCGCACTATCATTGGGAAATCTGACCACTCACCATCACGCTTTTCCTTGAAAGGATCTTGTTTGGGTGGAAGTTCTTCACCAGAGAAAACACAGAGGGCTCCATCGCTCTCACGGGCAAGTCCTGCTGTTTCGAGAGCTTTCACCAAGGGTTCCAACTCTTTATTATAGAAGCTTTCACCTAACCAGTGATCGAAACTGACATCGAGTCGGTCGTAAATTTTATTGAGCCCTACCTTAGAAACCTCGACGCATTTTTCCCAGATAGCAAAGTTCTCAACATCACCATTCTGAAGCTTCACTAACTCGTCACGGCACTGATCTTTGATTGGTTCATCTTCCTTGCAGAGCAAGTTTACTGCTCGGTAGAGGCGAAGAAGTTCCTGCAGTGGATCAGCTTCGATAGCTGCGATGTCGATCAAGTTCTTCCAGCCGTAGATGACCATGCCGAACTGAGTCCCCCAGTCACCGATATGGTTATCAGTGGTTACATTGTGTCCAAGGAAGCGGGAAATACGGGACAGTGAATCCCCGATGATAGTCGAGCGAATGTGCCCAACGTGCATTGGTTTGGCTACGTTCGGCGCGGAGAAATCGACAACAATGTTTTGCGGATCAGCAACAACGCCAACACCGAGACGCGAGTCGTTGATCATCTGGCCAACTTTTTGACTCCATGCTGCGGGTTTGATACGGAAATTAATAAATCCCGGGCCAGCAATTTCTAACTCAGCAATATCATCGACATCGAGAGCCTCTATGACCTGAGTTGCTAGCTCGCGAGGGTTCATTTTTAGACGTTTGGCCAATGCCATAGCTGTGTTCGCCTGGTAGTCGCCGTGGCGCACGTCAGAGGCTGCCACAACTTTGACAGGAAATCCAGCAGGTTGTTCGATTCCTGCTCTGGTCAATGCCGCTAGCAAGCGTGATTCTAATATTTCCAAAAATGTGTTCATAAACAAAAAGTATGAAAGCGACAGCGTCCGGCATCGCTAGAATGTGAGTAGTGTATTATGCTGTTAGCGCTCGCTGTGGATTCGCGACGGACGAGAACCTAGAATATTAATTATTTCCTCGTGCGTTTCACCGTTCGCCAATTGCTGACGGACTTCACAGTTATTAAATAGCTTAGCAATAGCAGCTAAAGTCTGCAGATGCATGTGGTATTCCTTTTTAGGAACCACAAACAAAAGGACAAAATTTACTGGCGCATTATCGAGAGCTTCAAAATCAATTCCATTTTTAGAACGACCAAAAATTGCTACTACGTGGTCAAGCTTTTCAGAAAAGGCGTGTGGGATAGCAACTCCACTGCCAATGCCTGTACTAATCTGATCTTCGCGTGTGCGTAGAGCCTCGAGTACATCATCTTTGCTTTCCCCCTTGAGGAAATCATGACGATCTAGATGTGCTACTAGTTCTTCGATTGCAGGCCAGTGTTCCTCGGCTTTCATATCGAGAATCACTTGGTCATTAGTCAATAAGCTCGCTAATTTCATAATTGATAGTGAGCCTCGACAGCTGCCACAGCATGTATGTCAGGTGGCGAGGCGTGCAGTGCACTTATAAATATTTCTCTTACTAATCAAGTCCTTTCCTCCCGCCAGTAGCAAACAGAACTCATTCCTATAGCAGCTCTGTGTCTCGCCAGCTAATTAATGCTCACTTTTATGCATATGTCGCTAGTTTTCCTTCTTCAAATTTATCACAGGTAGATTGACAATTGAGAGAGCTATCACTACCCAATAGAGCATGTCCACGGCAATTCCACCTCGCCCCCGTCAAGTTTCAAAGAAAAAAGCACACATCTGCATTGTCGCATCCGTCTATAATTCTGATTTCACTGATGCTCTCGTTGAGAATGCCACAGATGAACTCAAAAGCATACTCCCACATGCAACGATCAGCGTGGCCCGAGTACCTGGCGCTTTCGAGATTCCAGTTGCCAGTGCGGCACTGCTGCACGCGGAGGAAGCACCAGTCGTACTCATCGCTCTAGGTCTCATCATCCGAGGCAAGACCCAACATGGAGATCTAGTGGCCGAATCAGTCACAACAAGTCTCCAACAATTGGCCTGCGACACAAAAATCCCAGTGATTCATGAAGTTCTTCTTGTAGATGACGAAAAGCAAGCCTACGCACGATGCATCGGCTCTCAGCTCAACCGCGGCCGCGAAGCAGCACGCTCAGC
The DNA here is from genome assembly GCF_039830215.1 of Rubritalea sp. Taxonomy (NCBI): domain Bacteria; kingdom Pseudomonadati; phylum Verrucomicrobiota; class Verrucomicrobiia; order Verrucomicrobiales; family Rubritaleaceae; genus Rubritalea; species Rubritalea sp. The sequence goes on from NZ_JBDOPO010000099.1 coordinate 17,446, forward strand.
GCACACGATGATTGAGTTGTTCTCCGATCTTGGCCTTCACCAAGATAACAAAAAGAAATCAACACGATCTTATCCCAGTAATGCATAGTAGACGCGCCATACGAGAATCAGCCATTCAGTTCCTTTATTGTTCAGATTTAGAAGGCGTTGCCATTGCCGAAAATCTCTCTGACACATTCTGGGAACTAGCTCTAGAAGCTGATAGTAACAAGCTGATCAAAGCTTCAGCCAAGGCCCTTTTACACCTTAACCAAGGTCGTAAAGCCCGCCACATTAAGTTAGTCGATCGCAGTAAGGAATCTCTAGCTACTATCAATGCAGACTCAGGTGCTGAGAAACTCAAAACAGCATTCAGCGAAATCCTTAAGCTTGAAAGTAAATGGCAAGCGAACATTGATCGCGTTCAACGCCTTTACAATCCTGGTGTTGAAACTCCAGATTCTGAACTAGAGTCAGCACTCAATGACATTTTTACTCTCAACACACAACTGACTGAGTCTCGTGAACGCTGGGAATTACAACTTCAGGACTTCCCATTCATCAACAAACGCCTCGATGCTATTAATTCTGCTATCACAGGTCTGCAAAGAGTTTCTGATCGCATTGCCATGGTTCAACAGCCTGCAGACTTTGCCGATCACCCCGATATTAAGCACATCAACGACACCGCAGAAAAAATGGCAAGCTTCCGCAAGGAAGTGGATGCACTTACGCAGGTTATTCTCCACAAAAAACCTGAACTCGATAAAACTATCGAATCAGTCGTTGAAAACTACAAGCCTGAGCGAATTGACCCAGTAGACCGTGCCATTCTGCGCTTAGGCACCTACGAAATCCTTCTTAATGAAGAAATTCCCCCCCCCGTTACGATCAACGAATGCATCGAAATTTCTCGTCGCTTCGGCTCTAATGAATCCTCGCGCTTCATCAATGGCGTGCTCGATAAAATTGCGAAAAGCGAATAAACTAGCACCTCTCTACCTTTTAAAAGCCCACTTACCTCATCACAGGCAGTGGGCTTTTCTATTTTCATTCCCGTACTTGCTATGAAAACAGTGCCAAAAGCAGAATCTCTAGCGGTGTCGGCATCCAGTCACTTATAAGGCAGTTGAGAAATCATCGATAAAATGAGGGGTATCATCGTTAAAGATTTCCTTGATGGATGGGGCAAGATCTGACGATTATGTCCGCGTCTCCTAAATTATTAGGCAACACAGTTTTCAAGCAGCAGCCCATGAGTAAACCTCCACGACTAATCCACCTAGACCGTATCCCGACTGAGCAGGCACTCATATTGCCTGGTAGACTTGACCACAGCGAGATACTTGAGCTTGAGAAGCAACTCAATGGCCGCAAAATAATTTGGATCTGTGAAGAAAATGTTACTTTATCTAAAGCAACAGAAAACTTCTTAAAAAAGCGTGAAGCCATTGCCTTTAGAGCTTCTGATACGGGACTAAAACAAGTGGGAGCTAAACTCTCCGCAGATCTTGGCAACGACGGAGTCGCCATTTTTCTACCAGGCGAGATAGCTTGCCTATCTGGCACCTCTATCCATATCACGGGCGATACCCTAAGAGCACTTTGCTCTCTGGATATAGCAACCCTGCCACTAGCCGTTCATATTCCTGCGGAATTATCACTGAGCATAGAGCACTCTTCCAACCTGCCCTCAGCCGTACTCGTCTTTGGTCATTTGCTAGATCCTAAGCTATGCTCTCCTGCGCAATTACGCCAAGAATTACTCACAGCCTTCGAAGAGGCATTTTCCTCAAGAAGTTTTCTACAGGGCTCTCTCGGTTACGCCCTACTTTCAGGCCTAAAAAAACATTCTAAATCGAGGGTCATTGATGGTACTAACGACCAAGAAAAATCTTTTGAAATCGTTCTCGGTGCGTCATTAGCTTTCGCAAAACATATCCAGAAAGAAACCAATAAAAAGCGTGTAGGAATCATCCTTCCTCCCGGGCCTGGTGGATTGATCGCTAACCTAGCGGTAGTCTTTGCAGGGAAAATCCCAGTGAACCTCAACTTCACAGCCAGCCGCACAGCCGTTGAGTCCGCCACACGCCAAGCAGATCTTGATAAATTTATCACAGCTGACCCTTTTGTCCGCAAAATGCCAGATTTCGCTTGGCCCCCAAACCGAGACCTAGTCTACATCGAACGTATACTGCCAGAGATGAAGAAAACCATCACTCGTTGGGTTATTCTCGCTAAAATACTCCCCACTGCAGCCCTCGCTAAAATGGCTGGAATCACGAATGACGGTGGCGACAAAGAAGCTATTCTTCTCTTCACATCTGGTTCATCCGGAGAGCCAAAAGGAGTACCGCTCAGCCACCGTAATGTACTGGCTAATGTCTGCCAATTTGGAACACGCCTCAATCTTCCAGAAAGCTCTAACATACTTGGCTCTCTTCCATTATTTCATAGTTTCGGCTGCACCGTGACACTTTGGTTCCCCGTGATAGAAGGTCTAAACCTAATCACCAATCCAAGTCCTCTGGACTCGAAACGCATTGCCGACCTCATCGAGCATCACAACATAATCCTCCTCCTATCGACTCCCACCTTCCTACGGGGTTATATGCGCCGAGTCAAAGCTGAGCAGCTTGCATCACTTAAACTCGTTGTCACAGGCGCGGAAAAGCTCCCCCAATCACTCTCAGAAAGTTTTGCTAAAAAATTCGGTATAACCCCACAAGAGGGCTATGGCCTCACCGAGACCTCACCTGCAACGAACGTCAACCTGCCCGAACCCTCTGAAGTTGCAGGGCTAGCGTCTATATCATCCTCTCGACTTGGCACTGTCGGACACTTCCTTCCAGGTATTGCAGTCAAACTAACTGACCCATCTAACGACGAACCTATACCAATCAACCACTCTGGAATCATCTGGCTCAAAGGAGCTAATATTTTCCCTGGCTACCTCGACAATAAAGAGAAATCCGACGAAGTCCTAGTCGACTCGTGGTTCAAAACTGGCGATGTCGGATTTGTCGACTCCGATGGTTTCCTGACGATTGAAGGCCGCATTTCTCGTTTCTCAAAAATTGCCGGTGAAATGGTTCCGCATGAAACTGTGGAAGCCGCGATCAACCACGCTCTAGGTCTAGACGAAGAAACTGAACGTAAAGTTGCAGTTGTTGGAGTTCCATGTGAAAAGAAAGGAGAAGCAATAGTTCTGCTTTCAACTCTAGCTTGTGTCGCGCTAGAGCAAGAATGCCTAGACCTACGCTACCGACTTCTCGACAAAGGTATCCCCTCACTCTGGTGCCCGAAAACCATTATCCCCGTCAGTGAAATCCCCATCTTAGCGTCAGGAAAGCTCAATATTAAAGCTTGCGAACTCCTCGCCAAATAGTTGTTGCAGCCTAGGCCGCCGCTTCTAGATTACCTCCTTGCCACTTACGTTTTTGGACACTCGCTTCGACTCTTTTATGCAGTACGCTCTGCATGACCCGCATCATGGCTACTACGCTCGCAAGATCCGTACAGTTGGCCATGAAGGTGATTTCTCTACCACAGCCACTCTTAGCCCCACTCTTGGAATAGCCATAGCCGACAGAGCTTCTCAATGGCTTAAAAATAATCCTGGCAGTTTTCACCTCATCGAGATTGGGGCTGGCGATGGATCGCTCGCGAAATCTATCATCGACGCTCTCCCTTTTCTTTACCGCCTCAAACTACATTACCACATTGTCGAAACCTCGGAACCTCTCACTAAAGTCCAACAGGCTAAACTAAAAAAATCACGCGTCAGCTGGCACACATCTCCTCGGCCAGCCATTAAAGCTTGTAATGGTAGGGCGATCATTTTCTCTAACGAACTAGTGGACGCCTTTCCTGTGCGTATCCTTCAGCGTGAGGGCAACAATTGGAAAGAACTGCATTGGGATGGCAAACAAGAATATTTTCAGGATCTTGACACTCTGCCCGAGTCGAGTTCGCTCATTCCCAGCCACCCAGAAAAATACAGGGTAGAAATCCACGAAGCCTACCGAGAGTGGCTCGAAGAGTGGATCACTGCTTGGCGTGAAGGAGAGTTGATTACAATCGATTACGGCGACACGTATCCAGAAATTTACCACCGCCGCCCTCAGGGAACCATTAGAGCATTTCTTCTCCATCAAAATATTACTGGACCTGAAATCTATCAAAATATCGGCCGACAAGACCTTACTGCCGATGTAAACTTCACCGACTTAATCGAGTGGGGTGAAGAGCTCGGGCTTGAGATGGTTTCACTCTCAACCCAATCAGAATTTCTTGAACCTCATTCTCGCGGTACGACTCAAGACCTTTATCTCCTTCATCCAGACGGCCCAGGATCGGCATTTAAAGTGCTCATTCAGCGCCCTAAAATAGAGTTAGACTGATCAGGTTCTTTTACGATATTAGATGAGGCTCTAAATGGTTTCATTCTTGCTCAGAGTAACACAATATGCAAAGTGGCAGCAGCTACCGTGAATATTCCCAATTCCATAACCGTCTTCCGTCTGGTCCTTACTGCATTGTTTATTGCGGCGGCATCATTTGACTCACCGTGGTCATACCACACAGCCCTTATCACCTTTGTCATCGCAGCTATTTCTGACTGGCTCGACGGCTACCTTGCCCGAAAACTTAACCTAGTTACTTCTCTTGGAAAACTTCTAGACCCACTGGCTGACAAAATCCTTGTGGCCGCTGGTTTCATTTACCTTTCAGTCCACCCTAACATCAACTGTCCTATATGGGTTACTTGCATGATCATAGGGCGAGAATTTATGGTCACTGGTCTACGCCAGGTTGCAGTCGAACAAGGTAAAGTCATCGCAGCTGACAACCTAGGTAAATGGAAGACAGCCTTCCAGCTAATCTTTGTCATTGGCAGCCTCACTCATATCAGTTTTGCCACTCTTGATCCGACAAACCCGCTTGTTTCACTGTTGGTTTGGATCGCGACTCCCGAACATATTATAATCCCAGCCACGCTATGGATAGCTACAGCCCTCACTCTGATTTCTGGCTATAACTACATTTACAGAAACAGCGAACTTCTCCAGCAATAACACCAATCACCCGGTATTGGTATGACGACAAACGTTACAAACGCACACATCGTTTCACCAGATGTAGAAATCCAAAATGGCACCATCGCAATCACAGATGGTATCATTTCCGCAGTCTATAACGCTGCAGAAGAAGTCCCAGCAGCTGACACAACTTTCGATGCTAAAGGACAGTACGCCTTCCCTGGTTTCATCGACATCCACGCACACGGTGCAGACGGCAAAGACGTTTGCGACAACGACCTCGAAGCTGTGCGTCACATTGCCAAGACTAAGCTTCGCGAAGGTGTCACCACATGGCTTCCAACAACGCTCACACAGCCACAGACAAAGCTCCTCGAGATCGCAGAAAAAGTGGCTCAGTACAATGCCAACCAAGAGTTCGTTAAGACTCCTGGTCTCCACGTCGAAGGTCCGTTCATCAATGTCTCCAAAGCTGGAGCTCAGAATCCAGCATTCATTCGTGAGCCAAACCTCGAAGAAATTAAAAAAATTCACGACATTGCTCCGGCCCTCATTTTCTCTATCGCTCCCTGCCAACCTAATGCATGCGAAGTCATCGCAGGAGCCAAAGCTCTCGGTATTTCGTCGTCAGCCGCACACTCTGAGGCAACATACGCTGAGATGCTTGCAGCTAAGGACGCTGGACTCACTCACCTCACTCACTACGGCAATGCTATGACTGGCCTTCACCACCGCGAGATCGGAATGGTTGGTACAGGCCTCATCGACGATGACATCAAGATTGAACTCATTTGTGACGGGATCCACCTCGCACCTGACTTTGTTAAGATGGTATTCAAAGTGAAACCTATCGAACAAATCATCATGATTACAGACTCCATGGCTGGGTCTTGGATCAACAATGGTGAATGCAAAGTTGGCGGCCTTGAAGTAGTTGTTGAGGACAAAGTCGCTCGTCTCAAACACGGCGGTGCCCTTGCTGGATCAGCTCTCGTATTTGACGAAGGAGTTGGAATTGTAGCCGAAATCACGGGCCTACCACTCCACCAAATCGTTAAAGCGACTTCATGGAACCAAGCTCAGTCACTTGGACTTGAAAATCACGGTAAAATCGAAGCTGGCTTCACTGGCGACATCGCGATTCTCAGTAAAGAATTCAAGTCCACTGCGACATTTGTCGACGGTGAGCAGCGATTCTAAAACTGACATAGAATAGACACATTCTAGAAAGGGGGAGGTCGATAGGCCTTCCCCTTTTTTGTGCTTAGCCCTCTGAACTATCGCATCAAACGATTCAGTCATAGGTAGAATCAATTTCGTAACCACACGAGATTTTGCTAATATAGATCCATGTTTAAAATTATTTCGACCACACTATGCCTCGCAACCAGTCTTGTTAGTCTAGAAGCAAAGAACCTCCAGTCAGATCTCGAAGCTGGCCAGTTCAAACAAATCATTGATGGACATTCCCAGCCCAAGACGAACCAAGACAGGTTTGAAAAATCCCTCAGCCAATTAGCTCTGAGTCTGGAAAAAGTTCAACAAGGACTCTACCGTCACGGTTTTGAAATTTCATCAACAACTGCAGGCATTCGTAGCCTCGCCCCGCTACAACACAATCCCAGCCCAGAGGTGGCGGACTATAAAAGCATTCGAAAGCTGCTAGAAGACTTTCACCTCGACCTGCACAAAATCGAAACAATACTCGCTAGTGTTGGTGACGACGACTTCCACCTTCCACTCAACCTTATAAAGGTTCGATTTGATGTCAACATGGACGGAGAATACTCCCCAAACGAAAGCTCAATCGCGATAGTTTTTAACATGGAAAACAATGGGGCTTTGAATCTTTCTCAGCTTGAAGAACTCGCAGAAACTGATGCTACTATTGGTTTCGATAGAAGTGACCTCCTTTGGCTCAAAGGTTACACTCAAGTGTTATTAGGAACCACCGACCTTATCCTAGCTCACGACTTCCAAGCCTCCTTCGATGCGGTTTCTCACCACGTTTTCCAGAAGACTAACAACCAGCTCGTCAATGCTGGAGCGACCAGTAAAAACTATGGAGACGTTGCTGACTTGCTCGCCGCTATTCACCTCACAAAAATGAAGGTCATCGAACCTGAAAGACTCAAGCAAGCTCGGCAACACCTGCTTGGCATGGTTAGTTGCAGCAAACAAATGTGGGTCTCTATTCTCGCCGAAACTGATGACCGTAAAGAATGGCTTCCATCACCGAAACAGAATTCTGTCACTGGAATAAAAATGACAGATTCAATGGTTAAAGAGTGGCACGTCTTTTTAGCTGAATACGAATCCATTCTCAATGGGACAAAGCTCGTTCCTCACTGGAGGTTTGAAGGTAAGGGGATAAACCTCAAACGAGTTCTGGAAGAAAGCAAAGAAACTGACGTAATTCTCTGGATCACTGGCCACGCAGCCGTTCCCTATCTTGAAGAAGGTGCCCTCACCGAGGATGATCTGTGGAGACAACTCGACCGCACTTTCAACAACAACTTCCTAGGGATGTCCTTCTTTATTAATTGAGAGCAAGCTCGTAATACGTGGCGGGGGCTAAAATCAAACCACTCCTGCCAACGGCAAAAATAACATCAATAACTATTCTTCGTTAGCGGACTGCTAGAACTTCTAGCTTGATCTCTGCCGATTCCTCCTTTAGTTGTGAATCATTCATGCGGTCATTTCTTGCAATATTCAGCCTTTTTCTTCTGGTATCATTCCAGTCGGCTGATGCGTGCTGTGACCATGAATCTGGTATTCACACCCATGTGGAGAAAGCTTCTGACGGTCTGACTGACCAAATTTCTGAGCACTCACAACACCACCATCACGACGGGCCATGTGACTGCACATGTCACCAGAAACTCCCGACTGATAAAACCTCCTTCCCATCTCCTAGAATAGAGCTGGAACCACTTCCTATGAGTGAAGTGTTCAACTGGAATAGCTGTACCT
>NZ_JBDOPO010000174.1:0-5792 GCF_039830215.1 Rubritalea sp.
TAAAATGTCCCTATCTATGTCATTTCTTTCACAAAAATAATAAGGCGAGGAACCGAAATCCCCCGCCATATTGTGTGTCGTTTTGCTTTTGTTGCCTCAAAGTGGCAATGATAGCTTGCTGTAAATACTCAACCTTGTCTAGAGACTTCTGCGTCAGTAGCTTACAGGCAGTCTCCTGTCAAGCGGCCACCGAAAAATGCAAGGAACATAAATTTCTTTTCAAGATTCTTGCTTCCTAGCGTCACGGTCGGCTTTTTTCTTTGCTCTAGCTTCACGGAAAAAACTTTGGAGCAAGGACAGGCATTCTTCCTGAAGCACTCCAGAAACAGTCTCACACTTGTGATTCAACGGTGGATTCGAATCCAGCAGATTGATCCACCCCCCAGCAGCGCCACCTTTAGGATCGGGAATACCAAAAACTACTTTATCAGGCCTGCAGTGGACCAACGCTCCAGCACACATTGGACAAGGTTCCTTGGTCACGTAGACCGTACACCCCTCTAATCTCCAGTCTCCCACCGAGCTCATTGCTGATGTTAGGGCCAACATCTCAGCGTGCGCCGTCGCGTCCTTCAGTGTTTCCACCTGATTCCACGAACGCGCGATCACTCGCTCGTCCTTCACTATCACGGCACCAATAGGCACCTCGCCAGCACCAGCAGCCTTCATAGCCTCACGCAGAGCCAGTTCCATATAAAATTCATCACCCTTGCCTTCGATCAAGAAATCTTCGCTCATGCATTTAGGTGTAATCAGCCGATGTCTCACTGCCAACTTGAAACCTCTAAACTTTCTACTTAGTATTTGGAATATGAAGAACTGGCACCACACAGATCGCATCCTTGCCCCCTCACTGCTCGCCGCCGATTGGGGCAGAGTTTCTGAAGAAGTCTCCAGAGCCGTCGAATCCGGGGCTGACTGGCTTCACCTCGACGTCATGGACGGCCACTTTGTCGACAACGTTTCATTTGGCCCGCAGATGATCCAGTCGATTAATGAGAACAACGATGTCTTCCTCGATGTCCACCTCATGATCTCGCGCCCAGACCATTATCTCCCGCGCTTCATCGCAGCTGGTTCAGACATGATCACTGTCCACGTCGAAGCCGAGCACGATGTCACCAACACCCTAGCAGAAATCCGCAAAGCCGGAGTCCTCGCTGGCCTAGCGCTCAACCCAGCCACTCCATTTGAAAAAGTTGTTCCCTACCTCGACCAGATAGACCTTCTTCTCCCCATGACCGTCGTCCCAGGATTCGGAGGGCAATCCTTCATGGAAGACATGATGACTAAAGTCGAAGCCGCTGTTGCCTATCGTGAACAACATGGGCTCAACTTCCACATCGAAGTCGACGGTGGCATCACCCCACTAACCGCAAAAATCGCAGCCAAAGCTGGCGCCAATGTCCTCGTCGCCGGCTCATCCGCCTTCGGCGCTTCCGACATGAAGGCCGCGATCGCAGCCATGCGCGAAGCTTGATTCCCTGTAGTGTGCTAGCCCCCATGATATAAATTAAGTTCCTTTTCTTTCGCTTCAGCGAGAGTCTCTGGAACTTCAGCCCTTTGACTTTCCACTTTACACTCGCCACAGAGTGGCGGTTTAGGGTTGAAAAGTCGCTTTTTCACCCTACCTTGTCCGCGTTCAGAGCATGCATTCGATGTAGCTTGGAAAATTTTCACCCTAAACAAAAATTATGTCATACGACCTCATTGTTATTGGCGGCGGCCCTGCCGGTTATGTTGGAGCAATCCGTGCAGCTCAACTTGGTAAAAAGGTAGCTGTTGTAGAAGTAGACCGCGCAGGCGGCACATGTCTCAACTGGGGTTGTATCCCTACAAAAGCCCTCCTCAAAAATGCTGAGCTTTACCAGACACTCACTAAGAAATCTCAGGAGTTCGGTCTTTCATTCGACAACCTCACATTCGATTGGACAAAGGTAGTTGGGCGCTCACGCAAAGTTTCCACACGTCTCGCTGGCGGTATCGAGTTCCTCTTCAAGAAGAACAAGGTCGACTACGTCAAAGGCTTCGGTGCTGTGACTGGTGAAAACACTGTAGAAGTCACTGCTGCCGATGGCACCAAGCAGACTATCACAGGTGCTAACATCCTCATCACTACTGGTTGTAAGAGCCGCGAGCTCCCACCACTCCCATTCGACGGCAAGGCAGTCATTTCTTCTAAGGAAGCTATGAACCTTTCTGAGCAACCTAAGTCCCTCGCCATCATCGGTGCAGGTGCTATCGGTGTTGAATTTGCCTACATCTACAATGCATTCGGCACAAAGGTGACTCTCATCGAGATGCTCCCAAACATCCTTCCTGTTGAAGACGACGAGATCGGTGCAGAAATCGGCAAATCATTCAAGAAACAAGGAATCAAGGTTCTCACTGAGACTAAGGTGACTGGCACACAAAACAACGGCGACTCTGTGACTCTCACAGTTGAAAATGCTAAAGGCACACAGGAAATCACTGCTGATGTCTGCCTCGTTGCTATCGGTGTTGCTCCAGTACTCCCTGGTGGCCTCGAGCCTGAGCTCGACCGCGGCTTCATCAAGGTTGGTGACCGTTACGAGACATCTATCCCTAACGTCTACGCATGTGGTGACATCTCTGGCCCACCATGGCTCGCGCACACTGCTTCCTTCGAAGCTATCCAGTGTGTTGAAGGACTCTTCGTAGAAGGCAAGACTCCACGTAAGGTTGGTAACTTCCCAGGTTGTACCTACGCTCACCCACAGGTGGCATCAGTCGGTAAGACTGAGCGCGCACTCATAGAAGAAGGCGTCGAATACAAGGTTGGTAAGTTCCCATTCGCAGCAATCGGCAAAGCACAAGCTGCTGCTGACACCGAAGGTTTCGTTAAGCTCCTCTATGGAAAAGAACACGGCGAACTCCTCGGCGCACACATCATCGGTGACAACGCTACTGAACTTATCGCTGAGATGGGTCTCGCTCTCGAAATGGAATGTACTGCTGAAGAAATTCACAGCACCATCCACGCTCACCCAACATTGGCCGAAGCAATCCACGAAGCGACACTCGACGCAGACGACCACGCGATCCACTTCTAAGCTCAACTGGGACCGCTGAGCCCCAGCTCGGCAACCAAATATTCCAAAAGGCGACTCGGCAACGAGTCGCCTTTTTTCTTTGCTCAGCTAACGAATAGGATCTGGGCAAAATTTCCTCATCTTGCAGCTCCCACAAAAATCTCCGAGGTACAATTGATCCACCCACTCCATCATGTCATCTATCGTCTGAGCCTCATCTGTCACGATACCGGCCTCGAAGTTTCTCTTATCCACACTCTTAGCTCCCATTCCCGCCCCAGTCAGATTAGCCGAGCCAACAAACATCTTCTGAGCATCCACCACCACTGCTTTGGTGTGCACGCGTGGACACAGAATGCGTTCGAACAATGGGCTCTCTATCAGCTCTGGATAGAGATCAAAATCTTTACGGAAGCGCGGCCCAGGTTCCTTTGCGTGGATCAACCTAATCGCCACTCCCTTAGATACCAAGTCAGCCAACATGCTCAAAAATGGCATGAAGCGTTTGCCCTTTTTGATATGCATGTCCTTGATGTCCGCCGTCACAATCCATACGAACTCCTCGGCATTGGCCACCAAATCAAGAATCACCTCTGAGTGGATCTCTTCGTTCAAAATGAGACGGTGCATAGTTGGCTGCGTTTTGTTGGCTATAACTGAATGATTAGTTTACCTCCGCAAATACAGCTCGGCGCAGCCAATCGCATCGGACAGGGCGTGGTGGTGGTCTAGCGGTATATCGAGGGGTCCGCAGCAGTCACTTAGCTTGCAGGGTATGTAACCCTTTTTTGTACATGTGCATTGCCAACGATGGTTACTACCGAGGCTGGTGTCGTCGAGGGTAGAGGTGGACATGCTTTTCTCTAACACGTTGCAGCCTCAAAGCTAGCATTATGGTCAAGCACGCTGCGGCATTGTAGAGGCCTATCTGACTCTGAGTAGAGCGCAGCAAAGAATGACTCGTGCTAAATGGTGTGGGCTTGGATTCCATGGACTTGCACCTTCCTGCAGAAATACTATTTCTCAGGTGGGTGGATCAGCGAATAAACAGACTCGATGATGACTCCTTTTACAACAGTGACTAGCACTACAGCACAGGCGCTATCGCGGGCTTAAGTGGCTGTTTCAAGGTCTATTGCTGCGGAGTTCAACAGTCAAAATCGGTACGTACTTTAGCACAATCTAGATTTTCTAAAGCTCTCGCACCTCGTTTAGATCATTGCCTGTTGAATAAATCTTTTCGTCCTTCACAAATCTAGGCTATGTCCCCACAGTGCCCCGACTGACTACGAGTCAGCAGAATTTGTAATTCTAACCTCTTCAATCTAAAATCTAAAATCTAAATGTGGTACTACACTCTCAATGGTCAGCAAGCTGGGCCGGTCTCTCAGGCTGAGCTAGCACAGATGCTCAATGGCTCACTACCCTCCGACACCCTCGTCTGGAAAGAAGGCATGGCCGACTGGTTACCAGCTCAAGATGTTGATGCTTTCCGCAACATCGAAGCCACACCGCCAAGCCAAACTAACGGATCTAATCCCTATGCAGCTCCTAACTCCATAGTAGACGAGAACATAAAACTCAGTGGAACTGATGAAATCCCAGCCACGCCCATCCCACTTGATATAGGTTTCTGTATTTCTAAATCCTGGAAGACCACCATTGCATGCTTTGGAGCCATCTTCCTCACTTGGTTTGTCTACATACTCATCACCTCTATCGTAGGTGGAGTTTTATCGACTATTGGCACAGCAATCGACGGCCCAGTTGCGGTAGCGCCTATTACCGAGGGCATGACTCAACAAGCCCCGTTTCTTCCAAGTCATAATCAAAGCATCAACCAACAAACTGGAACTGGAGCAATCATCGCTGGCATCCTAAATAATATATTCACTATGTTCCTCGGGCTCGGCCTGACATTAATTGGACTCAACCTACTTAGAGGAAAAGATACTAATCTTGGGCAGCTTTTTGGGCAAAGTGGCACAAAATTATTCAGACTCATTGGCGCATCCATACTCTACGGGCTGATGGTTGGTTTAGGCTTAGTCTTCTTCATCGTTCCAGGCATTTATTTAGGCATGAGATTTATGTTCTACCAGACTGTCATCGTCGACAAAGACCTCGGAGTCATCGACTCGCTTAAGTACAGCTCTTCACTCACCAGAGATAACAAATGGAGGTTATTTTTCCTCTTCATAATAAACTGCTTCATCGTGCTTGCTGGGGCATTAGCACTGATAGTAGGTTTGATTTGGGCACTACCAGTTGCATGGCTCACCCTCCTCGTCGCCTACCTCTATCTGCACGATGGCGAGCGCAGTCTCGCAGCTTAGTACCACATTTTTGTAAAGACAACCCAGCTACGAGTTGCCTTTTTTCGTCCTTCACAAATCTGGGCTATGGACCCAGAGTGACCATCAGTCAAAAGTACTGGCAATCTTATCTCTTCAGCTCACCTCCGCCAAGCCAGCATTTGAGTGACAATGTTAGATTCGAAATTTCCCAGCGGCTAGCTGCGTCCAATTTGACGAAGTCAGGTGCAGTTGAGACGTTCCATTGTGAAACATTGCGCTTCCTGAACCCTTAGGTTTTCCTCGTGATTTAACCTGGAGAGCTTTGAATCCACCGGAGAGCCACAATTTATACTATTCAGAGACTTTGTTGCGGTTAACTCCTACGATTTCAGAAATATCGCTATACTTCATTCCTCTTTCACTAAGCTTCACAGCCTGCTTA
>NZ_JBDOPO010000371.1:0-8276 GCF_039830215.1 Rubritalea sp.
GGATGAGAGAAGAACGCTACCACCAATGATTGCGACAACGAAGCCGGCAACCATTAGCCAGATTGAGACTGGCTCAAGGCCATTTTCACGAAGCTGTTGTTCACGGGAAGCTGCGGCAGCAGTGCGACTCACTTCTTCATGAGCCTGTGCAACGTTAGTTGAATCTTCGAGATCCGGCTTAGTTGGATCTACTGGTTGTTGGTCAGATGACATCGGAATGTTTGCGGTTGGTGAGTTAAAATGGTTATTGCTTCAAGTTTATTTCTAACGCTTGGCGGAAAAACTCGATTACTTAGAAGACTTTTTGTTGCGAGCGAAATCCATTGAGTTTGGCACTGCCCCGTCGCGTCTCAGTCCAAGGAGGTATGAGGCGAGGGTCTCAGCTTTTGAGCTTGGGATAACTTGCTTGCCAACTTCAGAAACCCCAGGAAGTGCATTACGTGCCCCTTGCCCATAGACAGTCTTGGTTTCGAAGAAACACTTATTAGATGGACAGATGGAATTGACATTTTCGCTGCGTGGATCGTAGAGGTGAAGGTAAACAGCTTTCTGGACATCGAACTTCTGATCTTGTGTTAGCTGATCCACCTTGATACCAAGCTCATCTGCAAGAGCCTTATTCTCATAGGCCGCACGGACATCCATTCGGCGACCGTAGTTACTAAGGTCTGGTCCCATGCGGGTTTCGCCGATCCAAGCATAGGGCTCACCAGCGTAGTCCCAAAGTTGGGACTCACGACGTGTGTCACCGAGCTCAGGGTCTTTAGCAATTCCAGCAAGGTCTGGGCGACCGAGGTCGTTACCGGCGTAGGTCGGACGAGCAAGCTGGCTGTGGCATTGAGCACAACCTTCGGCACCATATATACTGGATCCGTGCTCGACAAAGCCAGACTTAACTGGGGAGTAGGCGCCCTCTTTGCCATCTTTGGCTAAATCATACTGAGGAATTTCAACAGCACGCATAGTAGCATATGGGACAGCTACAACTGCAAGCCATGGAAGAGCGAAACTCGCAATCAGGCCAATGAAGAATGTTTTAACAGTCATGTTTTTGTGAGATCTTAGATAAATTAGGAAAAGGTAATTTAAGCAGCAGGTAGAGTTGGCTCTTGGTGCTCAAGTAATGTAGGGTGGCTGCTGCGGCGACCGAGTCGGAGCCACATGAGAAGGAGATGGATACAGAAGAATAGATTAGCTAGTGCGACAAATACCCAGCCTGTTGTAACACCCACTGTGTAGGCGAGAAGGCGACCCCGAGCTGATGAAAATGGCTCGTCGAGATTTTCGAGTACTTCTCCGTGCATGAATGCACCGAGTACACAGCAGAACAGACCTATGAATACGACTCCATAAAGTGAGAGCCAGAAGTGCTGACGGATAAGACCACCAGATATCCACTCGCGGTTAGTAACCCGGGGAACGATAAAGTAGATCGCGCCAAACATTGTCATAGAGAAGAATCCGTAGAGCGCGAGAATTTCATAGCCGTATGTACCTCCGAAGGCGAACTGCGTGTAGCGAAGTGCGTCAGGAAGAGAAAGTAAACCACCAATGACCGTAGTTGCAAGAAGGCCGATGACACCTGCGATCGTGAACCTAAGTGATGGTGAGTGCGCCACTGCAGATGACTTCCCTACAGTTGTCTTGAGAATGTTCACCGCAACACAGAGTGCTGGGATAATGAAGAGGATGGCTGCACCTGCTCCAGCGAATTGAAGGAAGGACGGGATCGGAGCACCCATTACCTTTTGCATACCAGCCCATGGCCCGATCACTGCGAGCGACCAGAATCCCAGAAGCGCAAGCTTGTAGGAATACACTGGACGACCAGTCACCTTAGGAGTGATATAGTAAGCGCTCGCAATAGCCACTGGGGTAAAGAAGAGGAAGAGTATAGCGGAACGGAACCACGCATTAATACCTGCTGCCATCACGCCGTTACCAGATTCAGCGAATGTGTTGATGAAAAGATTCCCTGAAAGGAATACCCATGGGAACCAGAACAAGGCAGCCATGAGGTACCACTGCGAAATATAAACGTGACCACCACGTCGAACGCGGAATGCTATCACTGACCAGATGCCGATACCCAGGTAGCAAGTAAGAAGAACTGGCCAAACCCAAGTAGGAAAGTACATCCACGCTTTGCCTGTCCCGCCACCAAGAAGAATAGCGAGAGTACCAGCACCTATCACCGCGTTCCATACGTGACCTATGGTCAAGATCACTCCAGCTTTATTGCTCTCCTGACGAGAAAGCCGAGCCATCAACCAGATAATCACACCGAATGCTGCCTGAGCTCCCCATCCGTAGAGGAACGTCGCCATGTGTGCCTGGAAAACACGACCGTAGCTCAAGATAGAACAATCACCAAGGAATCCAGGTGAATGCGATTTAGCGGATGCTATCACACCTAGAATAAGTGAGAGAGCTAGCCATGCTGCTCCGCTGGTGAAGAAGAACATCACTGGGTGACGGAGGGAGCGATCTATCTGCGCTCTCAGCACTTTGTCTTCAACTTGTTGGCTTGTGGTTTCAGATGCCATGATACTATTTATCGTTAGGAATTGTGTTACGGTCGCAGACTAGTTGAACTGCTTACCATGCTTCTGCTCAGAAGCTTTTGGGCCATCGAGGAGGCCCATTTGTTTACCGAGTCCGAATACATCTTCAGGCTTAACCTGAACTGTACCGTTACCGTTATCTTTGTAGGTATTGCGCTCAGCCTCTTGCTCAGCATTAATCTTGATCAAGCGCTCAGTGCGCGCTTTGCCTTTTTCAGTTTCTGCGTCAACGACATCGGCCGCTATGAAATTTTTCACAAGCACCGCTGCAATAGCGAATGCAAGGAAAAGTGCTAGACCCCAAAAGAAGGTATTGAAGCGACGCAGTGGAGTGTCTCTGAGATTTGGTTCCATAAGATGAGTTATCGGTGAATTGTTATCCTGAATTGGGTATTAGTTATGGAGATTAGCTGATTCGAGGATTCGCGGGTCGCGGTTAGGGTAAAGGTTCGCGCTACCAATGTTACGGAGGAAGACGAATACGAAGAATGCTCCAACAGTAATGAAGGCCAATATATCTCCGAGGTAAGCATTGTGCTGTACTGTGAGAAGCAACTCACCATTCACTCCAAGCTTATCCATAACAGAGAGTGAAGGACCACGTTCCGGTATCACTGCGATGTAAAGATCCATGATGTGCATCACGAGAAGATAGATACAGATTGGTACAACCAACTTAATTCTCTTCTTAGCGTAGTGCGGCAGAAGAATCACAAACGGCACTGCGAAGTGAAGGAATACCAGAAGCGTGCTCCATAAGTTCCAGTTAGTTGATCCGTCAGATGAGTTACGTAGGAGGAAATAAGATGTCTCTTCCGTGATGTTTGCGTACCAGATCAACATGAACTGAGAGAACGAAACGTATGCCCAGAAGATTACGAAGGCATGCATAAGTTTACCCATGATGTGATAGTGCTCGTCAGAAGTTACCGTCTTGAGGTAACCTTTCGAACGCAGCCATGTGAGTGTGAGGATCAACACCGCCATGGAGTTGAGTGCACAACCAGCGAAGAACCATACTCCATACATGGTAGAGAACCACTTGTAGTCGAGTCCCATGATAAAATCAAATGCGATAAATGTCGCTACAACGGCGAAGATTGGCATCACCACGCAGGAAATCTTTCGTGCTAGAATCAGGCGGCGAGTCGTTGGATTTGGATCCGTATCTTGTGCGATAGAAATTCTACGGAGTGCGAAGATACCAGCACCAAGAAATACGAAGAAACAAATCACGCGGATAAGCCAATCTTGGAGAGTCATGTACCAGTGCTTGTTAATCAAAAGATGATCGTGGGCGTCATGAGTCGCCTTGAGCTGTTTCTTCTTTGGTGAAGTGTATGCTCCACCTGGCTCGTGTGGAGCCACCTTGTCCTGATTAGAATACCTAGCTTCGTAGCCAGAAGTTCCATCAGAATAAGTTACCGGTTCAGCTTCAACAGTTTGTACTACTTCGCGGTGGCGGTTCATCCACTCGTAGAGGTCATCCTGAACAGATGGGATCATCAATGGCACTGCAATGACTGCCATGAATGGGAAGACAAAGCCGAGGTTCTCCATCAGACGACGCACACTCACTCCCCAACCGGAGTTGGTCACGTGGTGGAGAGTCATCCAGAACGCCCCACCCAAGGTAAGAGTAATGAAAAAGATAAAGGCGAACAACCATGAGTAAGCGTAGCCCGCCCCCCAAGTATCGTTGTTAAACAGCAGGTAACTGCCGACTGCACCAGCAACGAAGACGAGAAGTGAAATCATCTTCCAAAGACCGATGTCCTTGCTAGCGATCTTCTCGCCGTTTGCTGGAATGTCCTGTGATGTGACGTTATGTGCCATGGGACTAGTGTGTTAAAAGAGTAAGTGAGTTAGAGAATGAGATTACTTAGCAGATCCTGCTTCGTAAGCGCCCTTGACTTGGTCAAGTGGCGCTGTGCGTGAGTATTGAAGTGCGCGGAGGTAAGCGATAATTGCCCAGCGGTCTTTGACATCTATCTGATAACCAAATGCCCCCATGTTACCACGGCCATTGACGATCACGTCGTACATACCACCGTCAGGCAACTTTGAGGTTACTAGATTAAAAACTCCTGGAACTCCGTAAGAAGCAATCACGCCCTTACCATTCCCTGAAATACCGTGACAGCCTGAGCAGTTAGCGTTGTACATCACTAAGCCACGCTTGAGGAATGCTGGAAGATTCTCTTCCGTGAGTCCGAGCTCATTCACTGGGAGACCAGTACCGAAAACATCCTCATTGAACATACCTGTTTGATGGTAGCTGTTATCATTTGTGAACGACTTAGTCATTTCATCTGCGAGACCCGCCGGCTTTAGCCCCTGAGGCACTGTAGCCGCGACTGGCTGACGTGCACCAAGGCCGTCATTGAAGAAATCTGATGCTTCCTGAGGATCGATGCGATCCTGCTCGTCCATGTCTGGGAAGACTCGGATAGGTGCATCCTTGAATTTCTTGCCACGTAGTCCGCCGATGCTAACAACGAGAACTGCGAGGAGAACGTAAATAATAAAGAAATAGCGCATGAGTGTGATTAGTATAATTTAGCGTTTATGCTTCTTCTTCGATGAGTTCGATATTTTTGCCACCTGCTGCTTCGAGCAGAGCCTTCGTTTCCTCAGCTGAGAAACTCGGGTCACGAGCTTCGATTGCTATAAAGAAACCGTCATCAGTCACACGGTGGAACTGGCGGCTTGCGAAAAGTGGGTGATTCAAGCGAGGTAAGCCCATCAATCCAAGCACACAGAACAACACTGTGAAACCTGAGAAGAGGATAGTTAGCTCAAACATGATTGGGAAGAATGCAGCTGTCGTGAAGATGTTCGCCGGCTTAGCCTGAACAACTGTTGGATAGATAAGCACCTGTGTGATAAATGCCAAACTGAAGCCTGTTAGCAGTCCAGTAGAACCACCAAAAAAGACAAAGTAAGGAAGGATTGAGCGGCGAACGCCCATTGCTTGATCAAGTCCGTGGATTGGGTAAGAGGAATAACAATCCCACTTCTTGAATCCTGCATCACGCACTTGTTCTGCGCCCTTGTAGAGATGAGATGCGCTTTCGAATTCGGCGAGGTAGCCGTAGACGCGTTTTACTGTAGTACTCACTGTATTGTGATTAGGTAAATATTAAGAAATAGGGGCGGGGATTAACACTCAACGTTAGGGTTCTCGTCGAGTTCGTATTGGTAAGCAGCTTCTTTAGCCACACCTTTATCGGGGTGTGCCTTCTTATCATC
Source organism: Rubritalea sp. (assembly GCF_039830215.1). Taxonomy (NCBI): domain Bacteria; kingdom Pseudomonadati; phylum Verrucomicrobiota; class Verrucomicrobiia; order Verrucomicrobiales; family Rubritaleaceae; genus Rubritalea; species Rubritalea sp. Next base: position 5,817 of record NZ_JBDOPO010000371.1, read on the forward strand.
GAAGTGTGCATCTGCTTCTAGTAGTGTCCACTTCACCTCAGCAATATTGATACATGGCAAGAATCGGAGGAAGAGAAGGAAAAGCGTAAGGAACATCCCAATGGTTCCCACAAAAGTGAGTACATCGACAGGTGAGGCCTCGTAATACTTCCAGTCACCTGGGAGCCACATCCGCGGAAGAGTTGTGACGATGATTACGAATCGCTCGAACCACATACCTATGTTTACCAGCATACAAATTCCCATAACAACCCAAAGGTTCTCGCGGCACTTCTTGAACCAGAAGATTTGAGGAGCTATCACGTTACAGAACATCATTGTCACGTAAGCCCACCAGTATGGCCCAGTGATACGTAGTTTGAAGGCTTCCATCTCGAATTTAGCACCAGAGTAGTATGCCACGAAGAGCTCCATGATGTACGCGTAACCAACGATGGTTCCAGTCGCGAGCACGATCTTACACATGTTTTCAATGTGCTTCATCGTAATCACATCGTGCAATCCGTAGATCGAACGCGCTGGGATCATTATAGTCATCACCATGGCAAATCCACCGAAGATCGCACCAGCCACGAAGTATGGCGGGAAGATTGTAGTGTGCCACCCTGGGACAGTGGATGTCGCGAAGTCAAAAGAAACGATAGAGTGCACGGAAAGAACGAGTGGTGTTGAGAGTGCTGCTAGGAGAAGGTACATCATCTCGTAGTGACTCCACTGACGGTTACCTCCGCGCCAACCGAGAGAGAATACGCCGTAAAGGAACTTGCGGATACCAGGTTTCGCGCGATCGCGGATCGTAGCCAAATCTGGAACCATACCCATGTACCAGAAGATCAATGAGATGGTAAAGTAAGTAGAAACTGCAAACACGTCCCAGAGGAGTGGTGACTTGAAGTTCTGCCATATAGCATTTGCATTAGGGATAGGGGCTAGGAACCACGCCATCCATACACGTCCAACGTGGAAGGCTGGGAAAATACCAGCACAACAAACAGCGAAGATTGTCATCGCCTCGGCCGCGCGGTTGATTGAGGTACGCCAATTCTGGCGCGTCAGGAAGAGAATCGCCGAAATCAAGGTACCTGCGTGGCCGATACCAATCCAGAAAACGAAGTTAACAATTGGCCAACCCCACATTGTGCGGTTTGTATTTCCCCACACACCCACACCAGTGGATACTAGGTAAAAAAGGCCTCCACCAACACCGATAAGTGCGATGAGTGCGCATGGAATGAAGAGGAGCCACCATAGTAGTGGCTGAGGTTTCTCCACGATACCGGCAATTCGGTCGGTAATCCATGAATAGGAACGGTTATTAAGGATAAGCTGCTCACGCTCCAATACTGGGAGCTTGAAGTTTTTATCGCTAGTGTTTTCAGTTGCTGAATCAGCCATGATTGGTGTGCTTGATTAGATTGAGTAAAAAGGTGAGTAAATCGATGACTGTGGCTTAGTGCATGTGAACGGTAGCCTTGCCAACGTACTTGGCTCCGGGCATTTGCTCATTAGGGTTCTTCACACGCGCTAAGTAACTAGTACGCGGACGGGTACCGATGTAGTTAAGTAGGTCGTATGCTCGGTCGTTGATGATCTTATTGTTCTCATCTTTGACTCTGCGAATCATTGACTTAGGATCGAGAAGATTGCCGAAAACAACTGCTCCAGCGCCACATGCATCCTGACAGGCAACGCGAACAGCGTCGGTCTTTGGCATAAGATTTTTAGCAGTAATTGTAGTCCTGGTAGAGCCTCCAGTAGTTGCACGGGCCTCTTGTCCAGCAATCATTTTCGCGTCGATCTTAGCAGACTGGAGGCGCTGCACACAGTAAGTACACTTTTCCATCACACCACGCATACGAACAGAAACGTTCGGGTTGCGCTGGAGGTGCTTAGAGTCACCTTCCTGTTTTTCACCGAGAGGCCCCTTATAAAGGTTCTTGTGGAGAAGAGGGTTGCGCTTGTTGTAGTCAAAGAAATTGAAGCGACGCGCCTTGTATGGACAGTTGTTAGCGCAGTAACGTGTACCAATACAGCGGTTATAAGCCATAGCATTGAGGCCGTCTTCGGTGTGGACTGTAGCATTCACTGGGCAAACTGTCTCACATGGAGCAGCTTCACACTGCACACATGCCACTGGCTGTGGTATCATCTCTGGGGACTTCTCCCAAGCGTCAGTAGCTTCGACATACTTGTCTGGTGCTGCGAAGTAGCGATCCATGCGGATCCAGTGCATTTCACGCCCCATAGCCACTTGAGTTTTACCCACTACAGGGATATTGTTCTCGGCCTGACAAGCTACAAGACATGCGTTGCACCCATTACAAACGTTGAGATCGATCGTCATTGCCCACTGCTGGGACTTATCTGAAAGGTGTGGTGTTGCATCCCCCTTGAGACCCTGCGTGATTGGGCCACCATTTGCGTCTGGCTTGTAGAGACTCATGTTCATAGGAGCGTGGG
>NZ_JBDOPO010000371.1:8286-10223 GCF_039830215.1 Rubritalea sp.
ATTGAGATCGATAGCCATTCCCCACTGGTGAATTTTATCAGCAAGGTGAGTTTTCTTTGCAAGCTCGGTCTTTGACCAGGTCTCGCTGCCTTCCGGCTTGTAAAGTGAAATATTGTCAGGAGCGTGGGAATCCATTCCCTGCTTCTGAACATTAGCAAGCTGCGCTGCATAGTCTTTGTGAGTTTTTTCGTCAGTTGCTGTAGATATTTCACGAGCGAGAGCGCGTCCATACATGGAGTGATGCTCCTGAGTGCGAGCCATCTTGTATGTGGCGCCATTCTCAGCACGCGCGATAGTAGCTCCCACTGCAAAATAATCGTCTTCACCACGAAGGGGATAAGCATTGAAACCTGTATTCATACCAACACAGGAAACGTTATTCTTACCACCTTGGCTGTACTGAATCCCCCCCCCTTTGAACTCAGAAGCGAAGTTCTCGTCGTAGCCCTGACCGTAACCGAGAGAAAGTGAAATCACATTCTCAGCCATACCAAAAGTAACAATAACTGGAGCTTCGAGAGTCTTACCATTCACAGAAACTTTAGCAACTGGAGCAAAAAGACTTGGTCCCTCACCCTCTTCAGGCACTGGAGTCTTCTTGACCATGGTGTCACTAGCAATGCCTAGGGCACCCCACCAAGCTGCACCAGCTTTCTCAAGCTCAACGAGTTCATCGTAGATACCTAGATTCTTTGCTGTTTCAGGAGCGAGGTAGATCGCGTTATCCCAACAAACCTTAGAGATAGGATCTGGAGCTTCTTGGAGCCATGCGTTGTCGATGTAACGACCGTCAAACACGGATCCATCAGTTGAATAAACGATATCGAGAGCTTGTGCTGAAGGAGCTGGCTGAGCAGAGAGAGTCGGAGTATTCACTCCCACAATACCCTTATTAGGGGCTGCGTACTCAGATTTATAGAACCCTTCGCGAAGAAGCTTCATCCAAGTGGCTTGCTCAGCTTTAGCATCAGACGCATTGGCCACTCCTTCGAATGTCTTGCGCACTGCGGTGTACGCTGGAGTAACAGCCTTCGCATCAGCCATTGAGTCGTGAAGTTCCCCGTCGAGGAGTGACGCAAGAAGCTCAAACTCAGAAACTCCACCATACAGCGGAAGAATCATTGGCTGAACGATAGTGTAGACACCATTAGATGTGTAGGAATCACTCCAGCTTTCTAGGTAATTTGCAGCCGGGATGTGAAGGTCCGCTGCATTTGCTGAAGCATTGACCGTCTCACCTAGATGAACAACCTTCACCTTACTGAGCGCTGCTGCTAGAGCGGCATTCTCGAGGAACGGGTTTGCTGGGGTGAGCAGAATCACTGTGTCGAGCTGGTCGACATCTGCGATGAGTTGCTTTGCACTTCCAAGACCAGTCTTGAATGTCTGAACAGGCTTGAGGGTATTACCGAATGAACCAAGCTTTGTGTTAACAAGGTGGGCTAAATCGTGAAGCTCCTTGTCATATCGAGAACCGAGAAGCACGAGCGCCTCTCCACGGTGAGCACGGAGGTCTTTCGCGCAAGCTTTGATCCACTGAGCTTTCTTGCCACCAAATGCGCCACCTGGAATAGCAACGGAAACACCGAGCTCAACAGCAACCGCTGCAAGGAATCGACCAATTTGAGAAGGCGCTACAGGAGCGCGGTGATCAGCCATGCCACCAGTGAGGCTAAAGTTAGGCTCAGCAATGTAGAGACGATTGAGATCACCCCTTGTCTCCTTCGCGGTTTTGCTGTAATCGCGGCCGTTGACGTGGCGGCGGTCGTAGAAACCTTTTACTGGACCTTGCTTGTCGAGCTCAAGGAAATCTGAATCGATAGATAGAATGCACTTAGCGCCAGTGAAATCAGCAACAACCTCAGCTCCTGAGCCGTAGATTGCTTCGTTCGACTCCTTACGTCCTGCACCAGCTAGAGCTTCGTAGCTATAGAACT
>NZ_JBDOPO010000371.1:10233-25193 GCF_039830215.1 Rubritalea sp.
TGACTTGGAAAGCTCAGTGAGCTGCTTCACAGCTGCAGCGCGAGACACCTTATCCCCCTTGTTGAGAAAATCACGTGAACGTGCTGGATTATACAAGTTAAGGACAGACGCCTGCATGAACGCATTGTGCCCATCGTTCTCAGGATGGATACGGTTTGGCTCAAGCTTAGTTGGGCGACCTTGGTAGTTTGTTACTACTGCTGGAATTGCGCCACCAGCCTGCGGCATGGAAGACGCATAGTAGAGTGGCTTACCTGGGATAACCCACTCAGGCGCATTCACGTAAGGAACGATAAGCTCTTCAGGACGGCGACAAGCAGCTAAACCGAACCCGGCAAGTGCTGTAGAAGCACCCATAACCTTAAGGAAATCACGACGAGATGACTCGCGATCATTTTCATCGATCATTGTCTCAGCAGCACGTGGAAATTCACGCTCTACCCACTGGCGGAGACCAGCTGTATCTTCGAGTTGGCCAGCGCTGCGCCATGCTTTAGTGGTGTTATCACCAGCTGGTACTTCAGGATGTTGCCATTTACGTTTGCTCATTTTCAGCAGAAAGGTTGGTAATTAGATAAAGTGGATTAGCGGTGGCAAGTTGCGCAGCTTTCTTTTGGCTGAACACTATGATGTTGCTTAATGAAGGAGCCGACAGTCTCTTGCACATCTTTTTCAGAAGCTGCTACATCGAACTCAGGATTGAAAGCTAAGAGTTGCTGAGCGAACTCAGGATGAGTCTCAACGTAATTCTTAGCGGTATACTCGAGATTAAAGACTTCCTCCAGAGGTCGGAGATGTTTCTCAGGCGCACGATGGCAATCTAGACAGAAACCCATGGAATGGTCCTTCGCCTGGAAAACTGTACGCATTTCATTAACTTGGCCGTGACAACTCACGCAGGAAATCCCACGATTTAGGTGAGCCGAGTGATTAAAGAAAACGTAATCAGGTGATTTATGGACACGCACCCACTTGACAGGATCACCAGTGTAACCCTCGTACGACTTGTCAATAGCGCGACGAAGCGGGACGAGCTTCTCACTATCAGTCTTCACGTGCTGGTGACAAGTCCAACAACGATCAGCCGTAGGGACATTAGCGTGACCAGACTCCTCCACGAATGAGTGACAGAGACGGCAATCAAGACCTAGCTGTTTAACATGCAACTCATGATCATATGGGATTGGTTGATCCGGCATATAGCCCACTCGCGTACTCTTTGGTGTCGCGTAGTAAGAAAATGAGACAACTACAAGGAGAGCCAGCGCTACTACACAGATAGCTATCTTAATTGGGATGAGATTGGAGTATCGTGGGAAAATGTTAGCCATGACGGTCTTTGCTTATATATGCTTGTGAAATTTTTCACAAGGCTTTTTTGAGTGCTATTTTGGCAGACCGAGTATCGACACGAAAAGCCACTTGGCAATGCGAAAAACCTCCACTTGATCAGTTTTTTCCTAAATCCTTCATCCCAAGACTTGCACAAAGACATTTCTGTGAAGACTTTTGTATAAAAACTAGTTAGGAAAAGTTAGACACCCGCTTGTGGGGGCCGATTTTTAATGATTAATTATGCTCAGATTCCACCTAGCTCAGGATCGAAATTTTAGCTGAAACCTGTTCGGGAGTTGACGAGGGCCACACCCTACCCCTGTTTTTCATGATGACAGCCCACTTCCCCATCAGAACTTTAACCTTAAAACGAACCTGAGGACCGGGGCTTCTCAGAGATTAACCATCATCCGTTCGGCTATGCACCATATAGAAGGCAATAAAATAACTCCACTCTCTCAATATATCATGAAACTTCACCACTCCACCCGCCCGCTTACCTCAGCACTTTAAACTACCTCCCTCTAGCAAGCCTCTGCCGACGAGATTACTTCAACTGAGTTGCCCGAGCACACTCTCCACACTTTTTCCTCCCACTATAAGCACACGCCAATGGTGTCACTTTTGTCAGTATTAACCTATTAGATCCTCGAGGAAAGCTGCTATTAAGCAACATAAGGTAAAACTGAGCGATATCAGCCAAGACAGCCAAGCGGACAACAAGACAGCTACACAAAGACTCAGAGCTGTTATTACCAAAAGCAAAGGTCGTGCTCGCTCCCCATCCATTGTGCGCGATGGATGCCTCAACAATGTTAGCTCTGATATCACCGCCAGAGTCCCCTACAAAAGGTCGCGAGATATAGCCTTTATCTCAATCCAGACAAATATTTGAATACAGACTCCAAGACTGAATGATCTAGAGGACCATAAGGTTGACAATTTGGATACTTCAAATCACAGGCTAAAATTGATAAACGCGACTAAAAAATTCACCATCGAAAGTCAGAAAATACTTTCATCACTCCAGAATCAAATATGCAACCTAACACGTTGATCCATTAATAAGAACCAAGAAAATTTCACTATTCGCAACACCTGAGGCGCTGAAACCAAACTAGGCTCTAGCAAAGTAAACTTCGTGCAAAAATCGATACCACCATCATGGTAACACAGCTGCTCGCCACTCAACACTCAAGGAATTCGACGACACACCTTCCTCTTGATCCTCTAAAACGTAACACAATCAAACTAGATTCTAAAATCCGCAGTGCCCCCCATCTAAGGCAACCTTTATCCTAGCTGTCAGTTCTTCCATTTCAGGCACACTCACAGCTAGACGCCGAGCCGCCTTAAGCGGGATTCCCCAAATGGCCTCAAATTCGACGGATCGGCCTTCGACAAAATCAATCATACTGGATGGCCTGTAGGAGCCCATTGGCAAGGTGATCTCAACTTGTTGATCGATAAAAACCTGAGGAATTTCATGCCCTAGGGCTGCCGCCACAGCAATCACCTCGGCCATAATTGCGCGCACCTTTGACTCTAAACCACGTTCATGCAGCAACACCGCAGTATCTACTCCCCCTTCGGCAATTGCTAAACCATTGAAAGGCACATTCCACACCAATTTCATCCATAAAGCCTTCTCCAGAGAATCGACCGCTTCACAAGGAACAACTGAATCACTAAAAACCTCCGCCAACTTCTCAAGCCGCGCACTCTTGCCGCCGACAAATTCACCAATACGAATCAAGCCAGATGCGGTGTGCGAGATCACCCCCGGGCTCAATCGATTGATACACACAAAACAAAGGCCAGCCATAATTCTACTAGGACCAAACAACTCGGCGAGATGCTCACAATTCCCCAAGCCGTTCTGTAAGGTGAGAATAGCTGTTTGCGGACCAAGCAATGGAGCAATCACTGCCTGAGCCATAACATTCGACGTGGTCTTCCACGCTACAATCACCAGATCCACCGGCCCGATTGCCTCAGAACTCTGAGCACACTGGATGTCGTCGAGGTGGAAATCTCCCGCCACGCTACACACTTCAAGCCCACACTCTTTGACCTGCTGGTAGTCAGCACGCAACAAAAAGCTAACATCCTCACCCGCCTGCGCTAGACGCGCTCCATAATACGAGCCCACAGCCCCAGCTCCAACAATTGCTACTCTTCCTAGTCTCATGTGTTACCCAAATCAATAGCTAAGGAAGAGTTGACCCGCAACAAAAAGCAACAACCTTATACCGTGATCACATGATAACTATATAGTTTCAAAAAAAACTCATAGACAATCGAATTCCCCAGTGTCGTAAATCCAGCATCCCTTGAGCCTGTACTCAAGCTCACAGCTTTGTCACTGAGCACATTATGATCAGCTAAGCCGTGAAAATCTAAACAAAAGTAACCCCAAGACACGAAGCCAATAGCGTATTAAAGTATCTGACTGCTCATCGGTGGGCGAATTAGCCAAAAAACAGACAAATGAACGTAAGAACAGACACCTCCGTGCCGAATTCTTACCAGAATTAGAAGCTTTGGTTGGTGACTGGATAGAGAAGGCACCGACTCTACAACCAACGAAGAAGACTCCAATAGCTAAAGCGGGATCTATGGCATACCAAATTCCCCCTAAGACCAAACTACCTGCCTCATCTTAAAACCACTTTAAAAGAATGCCCCGAAAGAGAACTGATCCCGAAAAACGACATTTCACACTTTCCAGATCAATCATCTAACTTCATATTTCCAAGAGATATGAACCACGTCCTCACTGCCGACCAATTTTCCCGCGCCGACCTTGATCGTATCATGCAGCGCTCCACTGAAATGGAAACCATCATCAAACAAGGCGGTTCAAAGATGTGTGACGGCAAAATTTTGGGAGCACTCTTTTACGAGCCATCCACCCGCACCCGTCTGTCCTTTGAGACAGCTATGCTCCGCCTCGGTGGCAATGTCATCTCTGAGAGCGACGTCACGTTTTCCTCTCAGTCAAAAGGTGAAGTCATCGAAGACACCATCCGCATCGTTGGTGGCTACTCAGATGTCATCACGATCCGCACTAAGGTCAAAGGTGAGGCAAAAATAGCAGCCCACTACTCTCCTGTCCCCATCCTCAATGGGGGTGACGGCAGTGGCGAACACCCTACTCAATCACTGCTAGACCTTTACACCATAGTCAAGCATCACAAGATTGGTAGCGAAAAGCTAAAGGTAGCCTTCGTCGGCGACCTCAAATATGGCCGGACAGTCCATTCGCTCGCCAAAATTCTGCGCAATTACGATGGAGTAACTCTCGATTTCGTTGCACCCTCAGTCATCCAAATGCCCGATGAATACATCCACGAAAGTGACATTATCCACACGGATCTGACTAAAGAAGTCCTCCAGACTGCTGATGTCATCTACGACACACGCATGCAGAAAGAGCGCTTCGAAGATATCAACCAATTCAACCAAGTCAAAAACGCCTTCATCTTCACCCCTGAAATGGTCAGCCAGATGAAACCTGACGCAACCTTGATGCACCCACTACCACGGGTCAACGAGATCATGCAGCGCGTTGACACACTACCACAAGCGCGTTACTTTGAACAAGCCCTCAATGGAGTACCAGTACGCATGAGCCTCATTGCTGAAGCTCTAGCAGTTTAGTTTAGCCCCACCTTACTTCAACTCCCTGCTTAAAGCCAGAAATAGGCTCGACCTACCATCCGAGTCTTGTCCGACTTCCCAGATAATTACCCCTCGGACCTTTTCGCGGCGAATCAGCCTTGATTTAACAAAGCTGCTAGGCTGACCATCTCCAAATTAGCCACCCACCAGCAGAGAATTAAACCTCTCTAGACCATAATCCTTCATCAATGGAGCATAGGTTTTGACCTTCTCTCTGAAGTCTATTTTTGGCTTTAGGATGCAGCGCCAATACAAAGTTTTTCTTTTGACTCCCCATTCCTTGCTCAATCTTTGACTACCTTCTCCGCGCGACTTACTTCGCACTGCATACCTCGCCCATTTTTCGTGCGTTCTTCCGACACATTTTCTGCAATTGAGCCAAATGCGGCTTTCCTTCAGCAGACATCTTAATCTCCCCCGTTTCCGCTATTTCAGAACCAAACTACACAATAGCCGTACAGAGCTTAGCCCGATCCTGAACGGCATCGTTGATTCTATAATCTTTCAATTAGCCGATAATATCAGCCGTATGACCAAAAGAATGAATGAACAGCAGCGGCAATAATATCCACTATTTCATAGTCTGATAATACATACAAAAGACGCTACCTTTTCACGACCATAATTTATTTTTCAATACCCCTCAATTTAAGAAAACTAGGATCGTCAAAACTATTTGCCAAATCGCTATTTCTGCGTTTCTCTTTGAGGCTCTCAGCCATAGGTGCTGAGGACCGCCAAAAACTACTACCATGCCGTCTCAAACTCTCCTCAAATCCGCCCATTCTGGCAACCCAATGCCCGATGGACTCAACAGCTCACACCAAGCCCTCTGGTTAGAGCAATCTGGCAACTGGCAAGAAGCCCACGATATGTGTGAATCAGTCCCCGATCCAGCCGGTTCATGGATCCACGCATACTTACATCGCGTCGAAGGCGACCTCTCTAACGCATCCTATTGGTACCACCGAGCCAGCAAAGAAATACCCACCTGCAGCTTAGAGCAAGAATGGCTCCAACTGGTCGATGCCCTGGCGTGACCCCCCTCCAGAGGTTCCGCGCTCTACAACAGGAATTAGGATTGATGCGGTTTAAATAAATGCGACAGATTCGCCATCTATGTACTATGCAATCGACCTCTATCTTCTTCACTCTCCTCCTAGGCCCAGACACTGTCACAGAATCTATGAACCTCCGTAACATATCATTAGCTCAGGCCAAAAGGCGGTGCTAAAAAAATAAAGACCTCTCCTCAGTTTATAACATCCACAAAAAAACGAGCCACAGGTTACCCCGTGACTCGTTTCTATTTCACCCTCGAGACAGGGCTATTCCAATACAATTTGAGTGTTTTAAATGGAGGCTACGCCGCTTGGTCTGCTAGCTCACCGTAACCAGCTAGGTTGGCACTTTGCTGCAGAGCGCAGAGCAACACCTGACGAGCACGCACACGTGGAGCTTCTTCCACAGCCCTGTAAGCTGCTCGGTAGTCTGCTAGCGCCACTACTCCGAAATCGCGGTTTTGATCCGTCAACTGAAGCACCGTGTCCACCAGCAAACCAGGCTCTTCGTCCAGAATAGCCAGTACATTGCGCACCAGCATCGCTGATCCAATTTGCTCCTTGGCGGTCAATTCAATCAAAAGCTCAAGTTCATTAGGAGCGGTCACTGGCTCGGTTGTCGTATTTTTAGTTGTCATTTTGGATAATTGGTTTTGAGGATCACCCTCATTTATAAAGTTATTTATTATATTTTATTAATACAGGGATATATAAACCCGTTATTGCACCGACCTTTCACAGATCGATTTATTGTTTAGTGTCCCGTCTAGGGCAGCAAGTGTCTCACAGTTGAAAACGCGATCGGCCGCTTGCGTCTTTCATGGAAGTTCGACATCCAATTCATTGGAGTGGCTTACCAAACTAGAATTCGAGCACAAAAAAACTCGCTTCCAGTTTTGGAAAGCGAGCAACATTGAATTCGTATCTATTGTAGTATACTTGTTTATGCAGCTCGCGTTTCTCCTTTCTGTTTAGAAGTCCCATGGCAAATAAAGGAATGTTTCTGAAAACCGCCAGACATCATACCTGACCAAGATGCCCCTGAGGAAATCTTGCTAGAATAAGAATATGGATAGTTGCTTGGCATCATTTGAGTTGCTTTACGGATTACAACTATGCGAGAATTTCAAATAGCGCAACCTTAAAGTTATTATTCCACGTCAAAATTTCGTCATACACTCTCCAAAAACTATTCCGTTTAGAGATATAGCAAGCAACTATCTAGCTGGCCTGAATACAGCAAATACCTATAGACCACTATCATTGACCTACGCATCATTCCGTGTTTACAAGTCTCTAAGCAAATTTCTAAGGAATGTTCAAACTTCTCAAGACCGACGAAAAAACAAAGGCACGCCGTGGTGAACTCACCACTGCTCACGGAGTCATTCAGACTCCCATTTTCATGCCTGTAGGCACTCAAGGAACAGTCAAGACCCTACACCCAGATGACCTCGTCGATCTAGGATCGCAAATCATCTTAGGTAACACCTACCACCTCAATCTTCGCCCAGGTCTCGAAGTTGTTCGTGCTGCAAAAGGACTCCATCAGTTCTCTAGTTGGGACAAACCCATTCTCACAGACTCCGGAGGCTTCCAGGTCTGGTCACTAGCTAAATTACGTAAAATTTCTGAAAAAGGAGTCGAGTTCGCCAACCACCTCGATGGCTCAAAAATGATGATGACTCCTGAAGATAGCATGGAAATTCAAGCTACCCTAGGCTCAGATATCGCCATGCTCTTCGACGAGTGCCCGCCATACCCGTGTGATGAAAAATACGCTGAAGACTCACTCGCGCTCACCACCCGATGGGCTAAACGCTGTAAAATTTGGCACGACGAGAATATCGAAAAAGTCGTCCCATGGCAGCTTGATCCCAGCCTGATCGATGACGCTAAAAAAACAGCTGTAAAGCGCCAACTCGCCTTTGGCATTGTCCAAGGCTCCACGTTTGCACACCTCCGTGAACGCTCGGCAAAGGAACTCATCGAGATCGGCTTTGACGGCTACGCCGTCGGCGGCATCTCCGTTGGTGAACCAGAACACGAAATGATCCGGGCCATCGACAATGCAGTCCCTCACCTACCAGAGGACAAGCCGCGTTACGCCATGGGTCTCGGGACTCCTCCTCAAATGCTTGAAATGATAGCACGCGGAGTAGATATGTTTGACTGTGTCATGCCAACCCGCGTGGCTCGTCACGGACTAGCGTTCACTCATGATGGCCCGATTCACATCAAAAACAAAGAATTCGAGCTTGATCAACGCCCGCTCACTGAAACCACCCACCCAAGCGTCAGACGCTTTACGCGCAGCTACATCCGACACCTTTGGCGAGCCAAGGAAATGCTCGCTTTAAGATTGCTTTCCTACCACAATCTGCATTTTTACCTACAACTCATGGAGCAAGCGCGTGAAGCCATTGACGCTGGAACATTCTCTGAATTCAAGGAAGCCTTCATCGCTCGTTACACAGGAAATCCTAAATAAAACGTAATCATTATGACTAACACATTCACATCTCTAGCAGCACAAAGCGGTGACCCTATGGGCACAATCATCATGTTCGGCATTCTTTTTGTCGTCATGTGGGTTGTCATGATCCGTCCACAACAAAAGCGCCAAAAGGAACTCAAAACAAAACAGGAGGCTCTTAAAGTCGGTGACCAAGTCATCACTATCGGAGGAATGCACGCCTCAGTAAATTCTGTCAGTGAGAAAACAGTCTCATTACGCATCGCCGACAACACATTCGTGAAGTACGATCGCTCGGCAATCGCCACTATTATCACAAAAAAAGCCAACAAGACTGACAAGTAAGGCTCGCCACAAACTTAATTTCTTAAAGGCCCCTCGAACTGAGTGGGCCTTTTTTACAACATCTTTGCACTTCTACCTTCTCTACTCCCGTTTCACCCTCTATACAATCAATCAGTGAGTAACACTTCCATCTACCTCATCGCAGGTGAAGTCAGCGGCGACACCCATGGTGCCGAGCTGATGCATGTGCTCAAAGACTCTATTCCAGGCGTTAGTCTGCTAGGAACTGGTGGCCCTGAGATGCGTGAAGCGAGTAATGGAGCCACCCGCGATTGGGTGGAAGACGCCGCAGTCATGGGTATATGGGAGGTCCTCAAACACTACTCTTGGTTCAAGGAACAGTTCGATCTCATACTTAAAGAGGTGATCAAAGCTAAGCCCGATGCGCTGGTTCTCATCGACTATCCAGGTTTCAACCTCCGTATGGCTAAAGCCGTCCGCGAGGCCCTACCAAAAACTAAGATCATCTACTACATCAGCCCACAAGTCTGGGCATGGAACAAGGGCCGCATCCCCAAAATGGCGGAACTGCTCGACCAGATGATCTGTATTTTTCCCTTCGAAAAGCCTATTTTCGAGGAAGCCGGACTTCCTACCGAATTCGTTGGTCACCCAATCGTTGACGAACTCATTGAAAAGAAAATAGCTACCCAGCGTGACCCGAAACTCATCGGGCTCTTTCCCGGTAGCCGCGAACGAGAAGTTGCTCGACTCTTCCCAGTAATGTTAGAAACTGCTAGGCGACTTAGCAGCGAACATCCACTCATCAAATTCCAAGCCCCAGCAGCCTCGGAGAGGCTCGCCATTCAGATGCGTGCATTGCTAGAAAAAGCCGAACTCTCGGAAGAGCTTGTAGTCATCACTACAGGTGATAGCCATGCACTCATGCAGAGTGCATGCTGTGGAGTCATTGCAAGTGGAACTGCAACACTTGAAGCCGCCTATTATGGGCTCCCCTATTGCCTCATGTATCGCATCGCCTGGCCGACTTATTTTATTGGAAAGATGCTTGTAAAGGTCGATTACATTGGACTCGTGAATATCCTCGCAGGCAAGCAAGTCGTTGAAGAATTCATCCAAGGAGATGCCGACCCATGCCACATTAAGTACGCTCTCGACAAGTTTTTGGTCGATTCCGAGTTTACCGATACAGTGAAAGCTGAACTCGCTGAAACCGCCGCTAAACTCGGTGAACCTGGCTGCCACCAACGCGCGGCTCAGTGTGTTCTAAAAGTACTTGCAAGTTAGCAACTCCAGCAGGACAGCATCCTCATTGTCAGACCAATGACAAACAAACAACTTACTATGTCTAAATCTACCGACAATAAAAGTGCTCGCAAATTTTGGTGGATCATCATGATTCTTCCTATCGGTCTCGTCATCGGCACTGTGACAAGTGTGATCAACCACCTCCGTCAAAACGAAGAAAAAGAAGCCCAGTTAGAATTTAAAGTTGCTGTAGCCCTCAACGCCAAAGACATTCAAATAGCAATGGAGCGGGCTCAGCTGCTTGGAGAGCGCAATCTCTCCACAAAACTTGGAAGAAAGAACACTAGTTCTGTGAGCCGCTTCATTCAAGGCTCTGTGAGTCCAGGAGGCACCGGAATTCAGTTCACAAAGGCCAACACCAACGCCAGCGGTGAAAATCAACTCCAGTTAGCTTATGCTGATATCGAAGGAGCTAAGAAAAATGAGTTTGTCGCAGTCGTCATCGAACTGATCGGTGAAAAAGGCCAAGCAGATACCGCTAAGCTGGGTCTCACCCCTTCACTTATTCGTTCTTTAGCTGAAGCAAATCCAACATACACCCTGCGCTTTATCCTCAGCCCGGAAACCCAAAGCGCTAGTAAACACGCACAGTCGTTACGTAGGAACACGCTCAGCTCTGAGAAACAAAAGCTCCACAAAGTCATCGTGCTTAAAGAACAGGACAGTGTCGACATCTCAGACCCTAACGACTGGAAAACCCTAGCATCCAGGCCAGCTCACTTGGCCTCAATGAGTAACTCGAATTTCCTAGAAATCACCCACCCAGTGCTTAGGAAGCAACCCACTGGACGGATTAGTCCAGAGCTAAGTAAGGCCACCCTCAAAGCAGCTGACCAGCTTCGTATGCTCATTCTAAAGCTAGCGGACTAATAAGTGACTACTCAATTGCGCAACGACTACGCACTGCTGCACGCGAGTAACTACGTGTGAGCATCTTTTTCAAGAACTCGTCTTCACGAGGTAGACTGTCCACATTTTTAATTTTTTGGATATTAGTCACCCTCGTAAAAATAGCCCACTTGATTGATTTTTTAGGCACCGACTTCACCCCGTAGCCTCCGGGTTGATTGCTAGACCAAAACTTCACATATTCCTCACCATGAAGTTGATAGGTGCCTAGGTAAACAACGAGGTGGCCATGCTCATATTTACCGATCTTGTCGGTCCAGAATATCTTCATAAAATCCCCTGGATGAGCTCTCGCGTAGGATTCAAAGTTGATTCCCATCCCCAAGTCTTTTGCTAGCTTCGCTGCCCCTGGCCCATTAGCATTCCAACGCCCCCAAACACCAACACCATCGCCTTGCCCAAGCATCAATAAGCGTTGTATTTCGCTAGGATTTAATTCTAACGCACCAGCTACTATCGCTTCCTGCGCCATCCCCAACAGCACGTGGTAGGTAGCCCCCGAGCAATAACTCGGCCTCGCCATTCTAGGCCTTAGATCTAGACCACCCCTTCGACTAGGCCTAATGGATTTACCCATAGCATTGTGAGCCTCCGGTCGAGTCGAATACCCACCACCGCGCGGCATTTTTTCTATACCCTTAATCACGGGTTCATTCTGAGGAATGGTCACCACATTCAGTTGAGTCGTGCAACTAATACAAAGCACCAGCAACGCGGTGAGCAGAACATTTACGTATCGCATAAGAAACGTAGTACCATCTCTGGGTCATCTGCAAAGCACGCATCCGCGCCCGAGGCTATAACCTTCTTCAAATCATCTAGACTCTTCACCGTATAACAAGCCACCCGCACTCCTCGCCCATGAGCCATTAGAACACTCGCTGGAGTTAGGATACCTAAACTTAGATTCACCCACTGAGCGCTTAATTTCTCGACCAGTTCTAGCGCTTCAGCGAATTGCCACGCGTGCCTGACCAATACAGCCACAGTCCAATCCCCAAGCTCACGCACTTCCCGAAGTTGCGACCACTCAAAGCTTGAAAGGATCACCTCGTCCCTCTTTTGACGTTGCAATAATAAAGAAACAACTGGCGCAGCAGTTCGCGGCCCTTTCAGTTCTATATTTACCTCAGCCTTCCCCAAACAAAGCTCCAACACCTCTCCTAGCGTGGGAATTCTCTCACCCATTCCAAAATCTAACTCCCTCAAACGCTGAAAGGTGTGACTATCCAATCTCCCCTTACCATTACTGGTCCTATCCACCTTCTCATCATGATGAACGACTAATTCTCCATCAACAAAATAGACATCCACTTCCACCATTTTACAGCCAAGCTCTAAAGCCTTCAGTATCCCTCTGAGCGTATTTTCAGGTTCGCCAGCAACACAGCCACGGTGACCAATCACCAGAAATGGGAGTTTCTCATTCACATCTTACTCTTTCATAGAGTAGTCTAGTAAAGCAACCCATAGTTTAAACTCACATGCCATCTGACCCACGTTCAAAACTCATCGATCAAGCTCAGAATGACGGACCGTGGGACATCATAGTCGTAGGAGGTGGAGCCACTGGGCTAGCCACAGCATGGGACGCCGCATCGCGCGGCTATAAGGTAGCCCTACTTGAGCAGGCTGATTTCGCTACCGCCACTTCTAGTCGTTCCACTAAACTCCTTCACGGGGGAGTAAGGTACTTGCAAAATGGTGAGCTAGGCCTAGTTCGTGAAGCCTTACACGAGCGAACACTACTCTTAAAAAATGCTCCTGAGTTTAGCCAACCAATGCGCTTCATTCTACCCACTCACCTTCCACTCTCCCGCTACTATTATAGGTTTGGCATGTGGCTCTACGACTCGCTTGCGGGAAAATCCAACATCAGACCAGCCGAACTTCTATCACAGCATGAACTATTAACTCAGCTACCAAACTACAAGAAGTCAAAGCCTACCGGTGGAATTGCCTACACCGATGCCCAGTTCGACGATGCTGCACTCGCTATAGCATTTGCCCAATGCATCAATAATTCTAACAACATAGCCATCAACTATGCCTCTGTTGAAAGACTCAATATAGGGCACGGGAAAATCACTGGTATCATAGCTAGAGATAGAGAGACGAATAAATCATGGACTATGGAGGCAAAGGTGGTCATCAATGCCACCGGCATATTCTCAGATGTGTTTCGTCAAGAAAACGACAGTAATATCAATTGGTCTATTCATACCTCAAGAGGCTCACACATAGTGGTCCAAAGTGAACCTCTTGGCTCAAATAACGCGCTTATCATTCCGAAAACAACCGACGGCAGAGTACTTTTCGCTGTTCCATGGAAAGGCCACACCATCATAGGTACCACCGATGAGCCATCAAATACCCCGGAACTGCACCCAACACCCACTGAGCAAGAACTATTCTTTCTCATCCAAGAGGCTCAATCAACTTTCAATCTTGACCCGCAGTCGATCACTAGCAGTTGGGCTGGTCTCAGACCACTTGTCAGCCGCTCAGGCAAATCTTCTACCGCATCTCTCTCACGCAAGCATATCATCGACATCTCCAGCAATGGCCTCATCTCTATTCTTGGAGGAAAATGGACCACCTGCAGAAAGATGGCTGAAGACACCATCGATACAGCCATTCTTAAACATGGACTCCCACTCCGCATCTGCAAAACTCAAGACCTCAAACTCACCGATCATGGAGCACAACCTCCTCTGGTCTCTATAAACACTGCCCCCGGCTACGACATCCCTCAAACAACCATCGAATCCTGCTTTCATGAAAGGTTCGCTAGAAATGCCGATGACATCCTAGCGCGTCGTACTCGCACAAGCATGCTTAACTCTCAGCTAGCAAAGGATCAAGGAGCTACAACTGAGCTAGCCCTCCAAAAACTTCGAAGCGCTGGGACCTAGCTCACTAGCCATAGACTCTGCCGTTAATTTGCTCTCTAATTGTTAGCGATTCCTGTTGATCAAAGCCCATTTTTATCTATATTTGCCCTGCTGCCATGTTCGTCCCTATATAGAACGAGTCCAGGCCGATATATAAATTACGGGAGCTGCCCCGGAGGGTTGATGTCACGCCTTTTTAGGAAGACAAAGATCCGATGGACGTTCCCACCTACTGAGCTTTCGGATCAGTGGCTTTAGTTCTATGGACGGCATGGCGGTATTTTTTATTTTCCCGATACCCGCCGACATCGCAATACACTATTTTGATTCGATTGCACCATAGGCTCATAAATAAACCTTGCATAAAGGTGGCATCTATCTAATAAGTTATAGCACTATGCCAAAAAAGACAACTAAAGTAGCAGCCGCTAAAACTGTCCAAGCTAAAACTCCGGCCGATAATTCTATAACAGTTCAGCCTAAAGCACGAAGCCGCGGCAAACGTTACTCAAACACCGAGAAAGCTGAAATCCTCACTTTTGTAGATAAGCATAATGCAGAAAGAGGCCGTGGTGGAGCCGCAGCTGCCTCTCGCAAATACAAGGTATCTCAGCTCACCATCGGCAACTGGCTCAAAGAGGCGGGCTCCCCATCACCAAGCCGCAAAACCAAGACTGGAGATATATCAAAAGTCCTTAAGCGCCTCGGCGACATCCACAAGAAAATGGCTAAAGTAGAAGAAGAACTAAGCACTTTACGTAAAGAATACGCATTCCTCAAGGCGCAACTCTAGTATAGTGGTCTAACTAACCTTCGAGCCACAACGGATAACCTAACTAGTGGTGGTTTTTAAATTGCCTCCCCCCAACAAAAAATCCTGACAGTCTGATAAGGCGCAGTACACACCTCTAAACTACCAAACTCTACACACACGGAATCTATTGCGCTATAGGCATTGCAGCTCCAGCGAATACTCGGGCTCCATTT
>NZ_JBDOPO010000263.1:0-5737 GCF_039830215.1 Rubritalea sp.
ATGTTTACATGCCACCTTATTCGTTTTTTTTCCATACTCGTTCTCACAAATATATATGTCTTTATTCGCCATTTTTTAATAGTCCTTTTGTGTAATGATAGACAAAAACACGGAAGGATCCCCCCCGTGTTCTAATTTTTTTTAAGTAATGATCGAATTAGTATTTATCCAATCTACCAAGCATTTCCTTGGCCGATTCGACTTTGTCGTTAAACAAGTTGTATATCTCATCTGACTCACTTTTACCTCTAAGTAAAAAGGCTTTAGCGCTTAGATCATCAAGAATTCCTGAGACTTCATCTACAGCAACACCCTCACGCACTTTATTTAACAACAGCTTATCCAAGTCAGCGATACACTTATCATTGAAGTCTTTTAGGTAATGATCTACCAAGGCTACAACTACCGGTTCGATTTCCATACCTAACTTCTCAGCACTCGATTTTGAAATTCTGACGTTATCATGAGTCACTGAAGTTTTTGGGTCAACTCTATCCTTAAGTCGCCCGACATTATCAAGGTTACCAAAGAGGATTTCTCCATCTGGTGACACATGATCTAATTCAAGAGCTAGGGCTAGGAGCACAGAAGGTAATTTTTGCTTACGAATTTCTTCTTGTCCGAGCTTCATCAAGTCTGGTAACGGTGGATTATGTGACTCGGTATGCACTTGGAAACGAGCACGCGCAGCGGCGGTATCATCCATCACCATAGTACGCTCAAGATACTTACGCTTTAACCCTGTTAATACTTGGGTCATTCGCAGAGGGAAGAAAAACGCAGTGGTCATAATAACGATTTCTGTAGGATTCCTCTTTTCAGGTGTTCTAGCGACTTCAACCTCTACCTTCTTCGAACTGCCAGAGCCGCCCTTAATGTCTTTGAGCATGTGTTCGAGCTGTTCATCAAAAGGATCTCCCGCCTCATTCGTCGGACACTTTTCCCATTTAGGTAAGATAATACAACGTCGTATGACTGGTCCAGATTCTGGCACCTCCATCAACTCTGCATTACCATCAAAGGCTAACATAGGCATCGCATCATTAATGAGCTGCTTAAACTGTTCTCTCAGTTCACCGCCAACGATACCTCCATTATCTTGATAGAGATTCTCCAATATATTTTGTCCGAAAATACCTTGGAAGTCCTTATCGTTTTCCTTGAGATCGACATGAGATGCCGTTGTTTCTTCTTCAACCACCCTTCTAAGAGTTGTGACAATTGATCCTGTAACGTGGTTCTTATCATCCACCATCAGATTTTTGTTATAACTAGAAAACTGTTTATTTTCCCCTCGCTGACGTATCAAAGCCTTCATCACTTCATCAGCAAGCTTATTCTGAATACTCTCGCTAGCTACAAAGTCTTCATCAATGCTTGAGTTAACCTTATCGGAATCCACCATGTAAACTACGTCTTCATCCTTACTTTTCACCTGGTCCTCATTGATTCTCAAGTGGATTTCAGTCTCGAAGTCATTACCTAGTAACTTCAATCTTGTAACAAAATCAGTTACATCTTTCCTTAGCTCTTTTAGTTGAAGAAGTAGTTCGTTTGTCAGTTTTACTGCATACTGAGCCGCTAAGGCGCGTGTTTTATGCATATAATACTGAACACTGAGTGTGTTGTATAAGGCAAATAAACGGTCAACTTTGTTTCCTCCAAATAGGCCAATTTTGCCATACTCAACGGCCACTTTTTCTCTTTCATCATCTTTTTGCTCCAGCTTCTTTCGCTCACTCTCAACATGTTCAGAAAATTCGATTCTTTCGCGTTCAATTTCTTTAACTAAGCAATCAGCTATTTCAGGAAAATAGTGCACTACATATTTAGCATCCATTCTCTCAAATCCATCTACCAGATCTTTTTCAACAGCCTGACGAATGTAGCTGGCATGCTCCCTGACTGACTGTTGTTGAGATTTCACCGAAAAATAGTCTTCGACGCCTCTGCCACGAAATCCTTCACCCCAGTAGTCTTTTGCTCTGCGGTCAAAGTCCTTGAGCCACTTTTTCCGATCACCTTTACCCGCACTCAATGTTGTTCGGACTTGTGCTTCAATCTTAGTCAATCGGTTCCGCCAATCATCTTTAAAAGGTGCATGCTGATCTTCTGCGTCGAGCTTCTCTTGGAAGTCTAGGTTCAAACTCGAGCTCGATGACTTCCAAGTCTCTCGCCGTTTTTGAACAAAACTATCAACACCAAAGTTACTTGCCGTCTTATCTAAATAACGCCTATCATAATTGTTGTAAATTCGGCCTAATAAGAATTGGCGCCCCATTGTAAACGCCAGCTTTTCTTTGATCTCTTTTTCAGGAATAGCCAGCTTCTGCACACCATAACTGCAAAATTTAGTGGATCTATCTCCTCCCTGACTGTCTGCTGGATACTGCTTTCTATCTTCACACGTCAGTCCTTTACGAAAGCTAACAGGAAGATTACCCATCTGGCCAACGGCTATTTGGTAAAGCACCTCAGCAACATTCTCGACTTGGTCATTTAGGCCAACCTGGCGTCCGCCTTCGGTGGTGTCAGTGATGAGAGCACATGAATTAAATGTTCCTTTTATTTGACTTAAGCTTGAAGATCCTGAGCCTTCTACAGACAGTCTTTGCCCAGATTGGCCACTACCTACATTGACATCCCATGGGTGGTAATTACCTAAACTGAATGCGTTAAGTTCCTGCAGTGCAGCATACTGGTTTGCATAAAAGTTTCCTGTATTCACGGATCCGACATCACTCGAAGTAGCAAAAGTGTGCAGATGAACTTTTACCTCACCGTCATGTGCAATCATCTTTTTTTGAATTTGTGTAAGAATGTCGATTACTGTTCCACTTCCTGTGCCGCAACCTAGTGTGCACGCAATGTGAATCTCGGCATCTTTGAAACCACCACCTTCAGTCAGTGCGCTCAGACGATTACTTACCGCTGACAAAACATTGTCTACGCCATTGCCATTGGCAAAAGCCAATCTTCCCATACGCCGAATTTGATCACAACCAGCAGGCCCACTTTGCCCTCTTGTGATTTCATTGACAAATTCTAGATCTGGCTTGATCCAAGGCGAAACACCTGGGTAGCTATCGAGGTTGCTCAACAATCCTGCCGTGCCACTTGGATCTAGCAATACTTTTTCAGTATCCCTAAGACGAAGCGTTTCACCAAATACAGTCCAAGACTTATCCTTTTCACCTTCTCCGTCTAGGTCTCCAGCATTTGAGTCAATGCTGAGAGTTGCTACTCTCGATTCAACTTCTTCACCACCAAAATCATCCTTGAAGCGATATACATCTGGGTAAGATCCGGAGTTCTTCTTTCGCCACTCCACATACATCTTTTTCTTGAGCTCTCTGACCACGACACATCCTGTGCCACCCAAACCGATTACTAGATAATTTTTTTGACTCATATTCTATATACTTTTTATTAAATTTAAAATCACACATCGCGGGGGAATTAGTCTCTCACCTTTATATCCCGATAAGCGGCCCAGGCGATGACACTGAATGGTAGCAGCTGAAACAGCACAAAGAGTCCTACAAGTAAGAATCGGCCAATCAATACTAACTTTGGAGCCTGTTCGTTTAGGCTCTTCTTGGTTTCGGCTACCGCTATATTAACGGCTGACTCGCGAGGATAGGACACCCCAGGATTTTGCTCGAAAAAACGATTCACATCAGCGACTAATACTGCTTCCGAGGTTGAATTCCCTCCCCACAAAAATTTGGATAGTAGAGGTCGGTTATAATCAAAGTTCTCTACCGCAGAATCAGCAAACACCTTTGCTACTGCGACGCGTGATTCCTGTTTGTTCACTGGCACATTCGAGGACTCTCCTGTGCTAGGATGAGGGGCGTTTGAAAAATCCTCTAACTGGTTTCCCTCTTCATCCTGAAGTTCATAAACCGCATCATAGGCCATTTCGAAAGTTTCACCCTTCCACTCATCATCTATGAGAATTTGAACATTCCAAACATCTATAGAAAGCTCCGCCACATCTTTCGTGTACCTAAGAGATGAAAAAACAATCACGAAAATGGCCGTGAAAATGGCCGCCACGCCACACAGCAAATGGTGAACCGAGCTTACTTTAAATTGATTATTCCACAATAATGTAAACTTAGAGCACCCCCACCAGCAAAATGCAGCAAGCACTAGCGCCACTGCTAAAGTGATTAGAAATAATTGTACTCCGTCGGCCCACATGTAAACGATACAGCCGATGAGGAACGTTACTAATTCTTGCATTATATTCATATTTTATCTTTTTGTAGTAGCCTCTCCTTGATCATTGACCCAAGTAAAACACCCTCCATTTTTGGATGCCAAATTAATAAGATATTGGTGCATACCTTCATAAACTAAAGCTGTGGTG
This sequence comes from Rubritalea sp., assembly GCF_039830215.1. Lineage (NCBI taxonomy): Bacteria > Pseudomonadati > Verrucomicrobiota > Verrucomicrobiia > Verrucomicrobiales > Rubritaleaceae > Rubritalea > Rubritalea sp. The sequence goes on from NZ_JBDOPO010000263.1 coordinate 4,379, forward strand.
TGTATTCTAGCAGGAGAGAACTTAGATTGATTCTGTTGGGTTATGGTATCAATCTCGTGAACTACATCGGAATTTGTTGCTCCGTCAGTCATGAAGTAAATAACTTCTGGACTAGGATTTAACGAAAAAGCCAAATTCATACCAGTCGACCATTCTGTTCCCCCTCCCACATGTTGACTGCTCAGCAACTCAACGGTCTCGTTGACATTATCAGTATTCGCCTTGATCCAACTTTTTTTGTTTCCTAAAAACCAGCCTTGATCACTAAAGATAATAACGGAATATAAAACCTCACTATTAAGATCCTTTAGACTTCTTATCAATTCTTTCTTTAAAATCGACACTCTGATTCCATCCATTGACCCAGAGAAATCTAACACAAAAGCGATAGAGTCACCTTCGTCAAAGTTTCCTAAAAATTGACTCGTTTTTTGTGTATTCAAAAAACCTTGATTACTGGATTCAACATCCTTCGAAGCAGCAAACCCTTGCTGAGGTGCCTCTATTGTAGCGTCATGTCCATATACTGATGCGCTCTCTTCTTTTAAATAAGGAGACTCATCCAAACTCTCTCCGGACTTCTTACATGAGCAGAGGGCTGAAAGATACAATATGGTAACACACGAGAGGGGGCGCATTATTTTACAATTAAATTAAGGCGTTAATATCACGCTCTAGTTCAGATTTCCTTCTATTGAGTCGAACCAACTCTTCTTGAAGAGCGGTATACGGAGGTGATCCAACAGAGGTTTTAGCCAGCTTGGATTCAACGCTTAGCATAGATCGCTGCACCCTAGATAACTCTCTCTGCAACATGTCTCGTTCACTGCTTAATGCTGAATTAGCAGACGAGACAATTCTCATCTCCTGACTCATACTCGCGTTAGCGAGCCTCTCGTGCTCCATGGCTGCATTATAAGCACACCCAACAAACAGGGGTGACATAAGAGTAGGTAAAATCAATTTACACTTAATCACTTTAGCTATTTTTTTAACTTAGAAAAAATTCTCTGGAGAATTTACACTCGTGTTCCCTGCTCAACCTTTAACAATTGTGTTCTAGTTCTTTCTAGACTAGATACTTCTGAGGTGAGTCGCTCAACTTGATTTTTCAAACTCTTTGATCCATCGTTTCGAACTGAGGCCTTCTTAGCATTACTTAAATTAGATTTTTGAGTTCTTAGCACCTTATCTAACTGTTTTCTATTCGCCTTTGCTGTAGCAGCATCCATGTTAGCAATTTTTGATCTCAAACCTTTATTGTAACTAGCTAATTGACGATTTGTAGTCTCTAAATCCTTAATTGACGAAGCTAGCTCTTTATTTTCACCAGCTTCAGCTTTGACATTATTTGCCTGC
>NZ_JBDOPO010000298.1:0-5726 GCF_039830215.1 Rubritalea sp.
CACACGAGGACAAGCTCCTCAAGATCGCAACTGAAGCCATTTCAGAAATCGACGGCATCAAATTCTATGGCACAGCCGCAAATAAAGCATCCGTCCTGTCCTTCGGTATCGAAGGAGTACACCACTCTGACCTCGGCACGCTGATGGATCAAATGGGAGTCGGCATCCGCACCGGCCATCATTGTTGCCAGCCTCTCATGCAGCGCTTCGGTATCACCGGAACCACCCGCGCCTCCTTCGCCATCTACAACACCGAGCAAGAAGTAGAGGCCCTCATCAGCGCCGTCAACAAAGCATCCCTGATGCTGCGCTAGCGCTTCGCAATTAAAAATTAAAAATTAAAAATTAAAAGAGAGGTAGGAAGAATTACTCTAGAAACCTAAAAGATATTCCCTATTTCTTGCATTTCAGACTTCCTAATTCCCAATTCCTAATAACTAATTAGCCCCATGCTTCATCCGTCAGCCATCATTTCAGAATCTGCCACCATTGGTAACGACGTTACCATTGGCCCTTTTTGCGTGATTGGCGAGAATGTCACCATCGGTGACCGCTGTGAACTTAAGTCACACGTCGTGATCGACGGCACCACCGTGATAGGTGAAGACAACATCTTCTACCCATTCTCAGCCATCGGCCAGCAGACCCAGGACCTTAAATACGTTGGCGAGCCCACTCATCTCAAGATAGGCAACCGCAACACCTTCCGAGAAAACACCACGATTCACCGATCCACCGTCGAAGAAACCCCCACCACTATCGGTGATGACAACAACTTCCTAGCCTACTCACACGTCGCCCACGACTGCATCATTGGCAACCATTGCATCTTTTCCAACAACGCCACCATCGGAGGCCATGTCGAAGTCGAGGACTACGTCATCATCTCGGGACTCTCAGGCGTCCATCAATTCTGCCGACTCGGCGCACACTCGCTGATAGGCGGTTGTACTAAAGTCGTGCAAGACGTGCCCCCCTTCACCATCGTCGATGGTGCCCCCGCGGCTGTCCGCTCGATCAACCAAGTCGGACTCCAGCGCCGTGGCTTCACCGATCAGGACATAGCCTACCTGCGACGCGCCTATAAGCGAATCTTCCTCAAGAAGAATACCAACCTCGCTGTCTCCCTAGCCGAACTAAAAATCGCCGACAGCGCCACCAACAAGCACGTCCAACACCTCATCAAGTTCCTCGACTCAGCTGAACGCGGTGTCATTCGCTAGGCTTTACTTGAAGACCTCCTCGAAGCGTTTGTATTCAACTGCCATATCAAAGTTCTCTGGATATTCCATTTTACGCTCCAGCTGATCTGGAGTCTTGCCTTTGAAGTCTTGATAGATCACCAGATGTGACACACCCTTCTCCCCCATAGCTTTCAAAATTTTCTTTGCTCGCTGATTTGAAATAATTAGAATCAAAGCAAACTACCACTCGAGGTCTAGCTTTGTAAAATTCAGCTCCAACCATATAAATCTGCAATCTTGCTTCAAGCTTATCCATAAAAGTAATGCACTCCTTATCGTTCGTCCAAAGACCCTTTTCCGTAATGTGACAAATGAGAGAAGATGAGCTTCCTCACTTACCCCTACACCTTCCTCTTGGGGCGTCGCTTGCATGGATTGCGACTTCGGAGTGGAGGAATTCTGCAGCTTCTGCTGAGCCTTTCACCTTTATCGCACTACGCTCTAACATCTCACTTTCAAACTCAGTCAACACAGCCGCCCTTAGGCCTAGATCTCGCCACTGACTGTAGGGACCACAGTTTTTGGAGATTCCACGCGCCAAGGCCAAAGCATCTAACAACGCCTGATTCGCACCCTGCCCTTTGAACGGGCTCATCGGGTGAGCGGCGTCTCCAATCAAGGTCACTTGAGAACCTTTCTCTAGTAACTCTGAAACTAATAGATCTCGGTCATAGGCAGGGTAGCCAGAGACCAGCGCCTCCTCTGTGGCAGCTAAAATCTGTGGGATTGGATCGTGCCAATCACACCTGCGACACGCTTCAGCCTTGAGCGCTTGAGCTCCACGGGCACTCAGGTCTTTCGCTTCATCCTCAGGTATAGGGTAGCTGAGTTGCCACATCACCGAGTCGGTAGAATAGGGCATCATGTACATCCGCTCATTGCCATTGGCGGTTTGGAATACTGTGGCCGAATCTAGCAGAGGACTTTCAAAGCCCCCGAGGTTTTTCAAAGGGCAAATCCCTAAAATCACGATACAGCCGAGGTACCGCAAGGGAGAAATTTCCTCACCTATTAGCTGCTTGCGTACGGTGCTACGGATTCCATCCGCGCCCACTACCAGCCCAGCCTTGGCCCTCTTTATTTCTCCAGCCACCTCGAAGCATAAATCGATTTCACCATCGTCCCCCTGCTTAAAATCTATCAATTGGTGACCCCACTGCACCGCATCACCACCACCGAGTTGCTCTAGCAGAGCTGCGCGCAGAGATTGCCGCGCGATGTGGATATTGGTGCGTTTCGGCTTCACCTTTGTGTCATCTCTCCCCCATTTTCTGATCCCCCACTCGCCGACGACTTTACCATCGGTCGTATGGACCACGTGTCGTGTAGAAACCAATCCCCCTTTCAACTCAACAACCCCCAAGCCCTGAATCGCCTTGCTCGCCTGCTGGAGGGTCAGACCATACCCTTGAGAGCGGGCTGCGAAGCCTTCATCACGTTCATAAATAGTAAAGGGAATGCCACGATGTAAACAGGCTACAGCAAGCGCAATCCCGCCAATTCCGCCGCCAACAATCGCCACATGTGGTTGGTTTTCAGCATCTACCACCGGATAGCTATCCGCCAAAACTAATCCGGATCCTTGGCAAGCCAAACACGCATCGAGATGGCCCTTCGGTCGTACTGGAGCTGGGCCTTCGTTATCGCATTTTTCAAACGCATCGAGCTCTCTCTGGTAGTGGAGCCGCACTTTCTTAGATAGCCTCCTACTTTTTCTTCCTCGCCCTTGGCACGCCAGACACATCGTCCAGCAACCTTCCTCTATTTTCACATCATCCACCTACGCCTTGTCTATCACCTCTGAACTCCAGCGTCGAGATGCTACTTGCCCAAATTCCTAGCTCAGCACTACTCTCGCAACATGAAGTTAGAAGAAATCAAAGAAGCTATCCGCTCGCTTCCTGCCGAGCAACGTAGTGAGCTAGGGATCTTTCTCACACATCTAGACCTAGTAGATGATAGCAACTACTTTGAAACTCTACGTAGCCGGATGAATGACCAGTTAGAACAATCCTGGAGAGACCTCGACGAACTTTAAATGATGCAAGGACTTCCAAAAATCATGTTACACAGCAAAGCTGCCGCCCAGTTACCACCCACTGGGCAACGCCGTGACATGCTGCTCAAACGCCTGCGCCAAATCCAAGTCACCCCCGAACATGGAGGAGACTTCCAGTGGTCAGAGTTCTCCGCTGCCAGCCCGATACAAGTCTCCGTCATTGTCGGCTACGCCATCAGTTGGATTCCTCATGACGGCCACATCTCAATCCTAGACATCCGAGGCCAGTAAATCCAAACTCTTAAATCTTAAATCCCCCCCCTTTTTTCTTTATCCTTTCCCCATCCCACTCTAAATTCCCCCCACTATGAGCGATCTTTCAGACATCAACATCACAGTCACTACTAACAAGGGCGACATCGACATCACACTTTTCTCCGCTGACGCACCAGTCACATGCGCTAGCTTCCTTAACCTTGCTTCAGGTGGATTCTACGACGGCATCGTCTTCCACCGCGTCATCGACAACTTCATGATCCAAGGAGGCGATCCAACTGGCACAGGAATGGGTGGTCCAGGCTACAAGTTCGAGTGCGAGTGCAAGCCAGCAATCCGCAAGCACGACAAGGCTGGTATCCTCTCCATGGCGAATGCTGGACCTAACACAAATGGTTCCCAGTTCTTCATCACCCACAACGCGACTCCACACCTCGACGGCAACCACACAGTCTTCGGTGAAACAACTAAGGGTCAAGACGTGATCAACTCCATCGGTCAAGGCGACAAGATCGAAAGCATCAAGATCCACGGCGACACTGCAGCACTCTTCGCAGCACACGCTGACCGCATTGCGGACTGGAACGCAGCACTTAGCTAAGATTTAAAATCACTTACTTTTAAAGCCCTTCAGATACTCTGAAGGGCTTTTTTGTGATTTGGCTAAGTTTTTTTAGCAGAAAATTCTTGCCAAGCAGGAAATATTCCCTAGAAACCAGCCACACCAAACAACACCTGCTCGGGTGGCGGAATTGGTAGACGCGCTAGACTAAGGATCTAGTGGCCATTGCGGCCGTGGGGGTTCGATTCCCCCCTCGAGCACCATTTATAAAAAAGCCTCACATCTGTGAGGCTTTTTTGTGGCTCCGACCAGGGGCTAAATACGTTCTCGCTTAAGCCTAGGGAACAGCTCAGACTTCGAGAGTTTTCCACACAATGCCTATAATTCAATTCGACAATACTTACGCTCAGCTTCCTGAGTCCTTTTACTCGAAGCTGTCTCCAGCCCAAGTTCCTGCGCCGAAACTGGTACGCGTGAATTCTGATCTCGCAGCGAAACTTTCGATCGATGCCTACTGGCTCCAGTCTCCAGAGGGCCTCGCTATCTTCTCAGGCAATGCGACCGCTGAGGGCTCTGAACCACTAGCCCAAGCCTACGCCGGCCACCAATTTGGTGGATACAATCCGCAACTTGGTGATGGTCGCGCTATCCTGCTAGGTGAAGTGACCGGAACTGACTCTCGCCGATACGACATCCAACTCAAAGGCTCTGGCCGCACTCCCTACTCCCGTGGTGGTGACGGAAAGGCTGCACTGGGCCCAGTCATACGAGAATACATTTTAAGCGAAGCAATGGCCGCGCTTGGCGTCCCCACGACACGCGCCTTAGCCGCCGTCTCCACCGGAGAAACTGTCGTGCGCCAAGAGGGACCACTACCTGGCGCCGTGTTCACTCGAGTCGCCTCTAGTCATATTCGTGTGGGCACTTTCCAATACATTGCTGCCCGAAAAGATATTTCCGAGCTACGCGCTCTTGCCGACCACACGATCCAACGCCACTACCCGAGCGCTCTCGAATCTGAGACTCCGTACATAGAGTTTCTCAACCAGGTCATCACCGCACAGGCTGACCTCATCGCCCACTGGATGTCATTTGGGTTTATCCACGGAGTGATGAACACAGATAATACCGCCATCTCAGGGGAAACCATCGACTACGGCCCTTGCGCCTTCATGGACGACTTTCACCCTCAGTGTGTGTTCAGCTCGATCGATGCAAACGCCCGCTACAGCTGGGGGAATCAGCCCAACATAGCACTGTGGAATTTGACCCGCTTTGCTGAAACTCTACTCCCTTTACTAGCCGATGAAACCGAGCAAGCCACCACTATCGCTCAGACAGCTCTGGAGAGTTTCCAAGAATATTTCGCCACACTCTACATGCGTCACTTTAGAGCAAAATTTGGCTTACCGGATACCGCAGCCGATTCTCTGGTGCAGGATGGTCTTTCCCTCCTCGCCAACCAGCAAATCGACTTCACTCTTTTTTTCAGGAAATTAACCCAAGTTGCCAATGGGGCGACTAAAGGCGATTGGCTCTCTCTATTCACCAACCAAGCTGAAGCCTCCGATTGGTTCACAGGTTGGGAAACTGAGACAACTTCAGCCATGAAACTTGAAAAAATGCGCACGGTCAATCCAATACT
>NZ_JBDOPO010000030.1:0-5725 GCF_039830215.1 Rubritalea sp.
ACTCCATAGTCCCAGGTTGCCACTGAGCTATGGAGTTTGATTGATTAGTTCAGCTGTAGAGTCTCGTTAGAGCTCCATCTTTTGGACTGAGCTCACAGTAATCTTATACGAAGCGAGTGCCTCTTTCACAGCTTCCTCATCAAGAGCGAGATCTTCACTTAGGTGAATTTCAAGCTGGTTGTTCACATAAGCAGCGGCCACTCCCGGTAATTTTTCTAAGGCCACACGGGCCTTATCGTTAGTCGTTGCTCATCCAGCACCAGTCACCACCAGCGCGTATGCAGCCTTGGGTACAGCCTGATCTTTTTCCTCCAGAGAGACCAAGGTTACGGGACCTTTATCAAACTCTGCTTTGAGCTTTGGACCATCAAGCTCAAAACCGTCTTTCATGACGACGGTGGTTCGTAAACCTGACATTTTGAGGGACTTCACGCCCTCTTGAGTTCTAATGGTCGCACGGACCGTTCTACCAGCTCCTCATCCACCACCTTTAGCAGTGACAATAAAAACCTTCATCGTCTCTACTGCTGATGCAGCAGCCTTCTCTGTTGATGCAGCTGGAGCGACCTCAGCAAGTGCGACAGAACTGCCGCCCATTGAGATCACCGCAAATGCTGTGAGTATTGATTTTACTTTCATAGCAAAGTTAGGATGACGCTATTCTAAAATTATTCCAAATATTTTCTTCAGTTTGATCATCCACCCCCTGCCTAGACTGGGTAAAATGGATAGCCCACTGGTCAGCGAGAACCTATTTAGAGCTGCGCAGTTTGCTTCATTTTGAAAATTTCTTGCATTTGCCCCTGCTCAAAATCCGCGTTAGGTATCCAGAGGTATTGTTTTTTATCTTGATAAATGAGCAAGCCCTTGCGGGTAGGCTTCACCTGATAAAATTCTGACCATGGAACATCGGCATCGCCGGCTAGACCTGAGATTTTAAGCCCCCTCTCCGAAAATTCATAGTGGACTTCAGTCTCGTAGGCTGGGTGCTTCCTTAGTCCTCGCTCATGCCACATTTGCCAAAGCATCGGCCGCATAAAACCGAGTGAACCAACCATCACTAAAAACCCGCCAAATACGCCACCTTTAGTTCCAGGCTCAATCAAGTAGGATCCAAAACAAATTGCCACAATACAAAGAAGTGAACGCAAGACAACCCACCAGCGGTAGCGGCACCACATGTGTCTGGAGAACGATCCATGCTGGGATGGCCCGTCGAATTTCGAAGTGATCTCTATTTTTTTTTCCATAGCTGCGTGCTAATCTGTGACCTAAACCTAGCATGCTAGGCAAAAAAACTGTATTCTTAATAATGGAAAATGCTGTTTTAGCAAATAATTTCCCACCTATGATAAACTATCCGGTGTAAGGAAGAGTAGCCTCTACAAGAGCTTGCACGTGGCTCACTCTTCTCGTCTGGCTGAGTGATAGTGCTCTGCTTAGCTAGTTCTAGCAACATAACCTCGGGAACACTCTTAGCTCCGTTGAGCATGATTTGACCTCCTTTACCATTAGCTATACGACCATAATAATCCGTATTCCGATTTCTTAGAACGCAACGCATTGAGCGAGAGTCTAACCGAAACATATATCCCTTATCTCATGGGTCTCAGCTGCATCCGAATCCTACCCCTTTTTTCAGAACTTAAGCACGCAACCTTGGGAAAGGCATCTCGCCGTAGTCGAAGCCTACCGATGGAGCGAGACGTGCTACACCCTGCCGACAGAAAGTCTGCACACCACAAACTATATCCCAAGCCCATTGGTCTGTAGATGTGCCGTCGCGGCAGTCAATTGAAGCGAATGCGAGCTTGCCGATCTGAGTAGCAATGTTGCCTTCTGGCTCAACACACCTAACAGCCTAATCACTATCCATTGCGATACCGAGAAATGAGTTGGTATTGAGGCTGATAGAACCAGCAAGTGCTGCTATTTTAACGCTTTTGACAACCTAAAAAGAAACACCTGAATATTTAGCAACCAAGAAGTCCTTGAACATTGGAACCACAGTCTTCAGGAAGCCTCCTAATTCTTAATACCGCGTAAAAGAGAAACAATGCGCACGTTGTTGTTAATGTAAACACCAGCAGCGCAGCCACCGATTGTGCCAACTGACGGATGTTGAACAGAAGCGATACGCAGTGAATCAACAACTCCTTCATACTGATAGGATCGATCATATTTGAAGCATTAATCCCAAGACGTTTCTGTGGAGAAGACTCCTTCACTGTCAATAACTGCCGCCCACCTATGATTAGAACCGCCGAGTTCAAGGCGTTGCGGCTACACCGCTGGCCACTATACAACCTCCCATGCGCCACACCACTCACATTACGGGACACTCGACAAGCTGCACCTTGAAAGCTGCGTCAGCAGATACTAGCATAAGCAATTCTGGGTTCCAGTAAACTACAGGAACAACTTCCTCGTCTAGTGCCAGCTTCACTTTCAGTTGAATATTTATAACTATTTTCGTTTTAAGAGTTTTGCTTAATTCGGAGCCATGACAACCATTCACGTAATCGACACTAATCGGAAAGTATTTTTTGTGCACTCAGTAACCACTCAAGCTAAACCCACCACTTATCGATCACACACCCCACCCTAGTCATACATTTTAAACACATTACACAAAAAACGGAGAATTGCGGGCTATATTCACAACTGATTGGGTGGGCAGTTTATTCGCGTATGCACCCTTTTACTCGCAAGCTGGGGAATTACAGTGCCGAGCTACGCTGGCAGTGGGCAACATAGAGCGTAGGTCGATGTATTCATGATTTTAACAGTTGCATATTTCTTCGAGTCTTTCTCGGTAAAAAGCCTCCACACATTATGGGAGGTTTGATATCGCGAAATTTCTTATTGCAAACGAATCTCAACTACACTAGTAGTTTCTGTAATGAAGTTATTCAAACGCGACACCGATATTCAGACTGACAGTGCAATGACACTGGCTCAGGCGAGTGTGGGTTGCTCTGTACGAATTGACTCCATCAAAGGAGCAGCTTGTGAACGCCTACGCAGCATGGGATTTTGTGAATCCATGGAAGTTAGAAAGCTGAGCAATGGCCACAATATGCTCTGTACTGTGTGTGGCACAAAATTAGCTCTCAACAAGAAGCTCGCTGCACAGATCCTTGTCTGCCCAGTCTAAACAGCCTTCTCCTACTTCTTATGTCTTCTCCATCTGAGCAACACCTTGTTGCACTCGTCGGGAACCCAAACGCTGGTAAAACCACCCTTTTCAACGCTCTCACAGGAGCCAATCAGAAGGTAGGCAACTATTCGGGCGTCACAGTTTCTCGTAAATCCGGCAGTTTCCGCACGCCTCATGGCCGAAAAATAGAATTGGTCGACCTGCCGGGCTGTTATTCCCTCAAAGCTCAATCGTTAGACGAAAAAGTCACACGTAATTTTCTCATTGGCGAACAGGATGACGAAGTATCTCCTGACATTTGCGTCTGTGTTCTAGACTCCTCAGCCCTAGAACGTCACTTACAACTGGCGATGGAAGTCATCGAACTTGGCCACCCAGTCGTGATTGCGCTGAACATGGTCGATTTAGCAGAGTCACGTGGCATTCACTTAGATCCAACAATTCTTTCGGAGGAGCTCGGAGTTCCGGTTGTCCCAGTCCAAGCGAATAAAGGCAAAGGAATCCTGGAGCTCAAGCAGGCTCTCCGCCTCCCTCTCCCAGCGATAGAGACCCCTCTGTGGGGTTGCTCAGGATCAGCCGAAGAACGACTCGCAGCTCGGACTGAATTCATCCAAATCATTTGCGGCCAAGCCGCACGCCGTGAGAACGACGGCACACTAACACTAACCGACAAGTTAGATAAATTCTTACTCGCACCTTTCACAGGGTGGGTAACATTGATAGCTATCATGTTAGGCGTCTTCTGGACGATTTTCTCGCTTTCATCATATCCAATGGATTTGATCGAACTCAGCTTTGAATCACTAGGCGAGTTGACAGCAGCCAGCTTCCCTAAAGGGGATTTCAATGACCTACTTGTCAACGGAGTGATCGCAGGCCTCAGTGGCACTTTGGTCTTTCTCCCGCAGATTGTCATTCTCTTTATCTTCATTGCACTGATGGAAGCCAGTGGTTACATGGCGCGAGCCGCCTTTCTGATGGACCGTGTAATGAACGTTGTTGGCCTATCAGGAAAAGCCTTTCTTCCGTTACTCTCGTCTCACGCTTGTGCCATCCCTGGCATAATGGCCACCCGAACTATCGACAGCGCCAAAGAACGCCTTATCACCATATTAATTGCGCCGTGGATGTCATGTTCAGCGCGTATCCCTGTGTACACGGTCCTTATTACTATGCTGCTTCCTCATTCAAGTCCGCTACAGAAAGCAGGTTTCATGCTAGGTGTTTATAGTTTAGGTATTGTTACAGCTCTAATCGCAGCACGCATTCTCAAGGGGCGTTTAGCTGAAGATGCCACTCCGAGCCATTTCATGCTCGAACTCCCCCCCTACAGACTACCACAGACTGGCTACCTTCTTCGTCATATATGGGACCGAGCCTGGGCATTTTTGAAAAGAGCAGGCACAATAATCTTAGCGCTCTGCATTATCCTTTGGGCACTTGAAACGTATCCTAAACCAGCAGTAGGGAGTGCTGCATCTGAAAACGCCTCGCTAGCACTAGAGCAATCCTACATGGGCCAAATTGGCCACGCTGTAGAACCGGTATTCGAACCCCTCGGTTATGACTGGCGCACCAGCACAGCAGTCATGATGTCCTTTGCTGCACGAGAGGTCTTTAAGTCATCACTTATGGTTACTTATAGCATTAGTGAAGAAATTGATGAGGATGCTCAAGATTCATTGTTAGAGGACAAACTAGCTGCAGCCACTTGGCCTGACGGCAGAAAAATCTACACACCTCTTACACTTCTCAGCCTACTCGTCTTCTTTATCTATGCTCTGCAGTGTCTTCCCACGACAGCGGTGGTTGCCAGGGAGACTAATTCATACAAGTGGGCTGTAGGCCAACTTGTGGGTATGTCGCTCTTTGCCTATTTAGCAGCTCTTGCCGTTTTCCAGATCGGGACTTTATTAGGATTCTAAGGAACATTTATTGCCATGCTCTTAGCACAGACAATCCTAGCCCTTAGTGTTGTTGCGCTAGCAGTGGCTGCATTATCTTTCAAACTCTACCAATCGCTTAAGAGCTCATCTTGCTGTGGAAGCTGCGGCTGTGATATAATTTCTGGCAAAGCCCAAAAAAAGCCTCTCAAAAAGCGAAACAGCACGCCTGCGCCAACAACAAGTAAACGCTAATTATCAAGATCCCAGCGTTAGCTGAGGTTACAGATTACTGCTAAAATAAGCAGTATGAAAAACAATTCACTTAGCCCCTACTGGGCTAGAATAGTCCACCGACTACACACACTTGGTCTTGTAGAAAGTTCTTATGCTAATTCTATCAGCCAAGTTACTGAAATAGGCTATTATCCTCGGCACATTACCTCTGCTAATGAAGCTCAAAGCCAAAGCGTGGATGGTTCGGTTCTTTGGAATTTCCTTAACTGGCATAGCGGATGGCTAAAGAGCCATAAAACTGGTTCAACTAAAGGCGCGGAATTTACCTTTCTATCCCGAAGCAATAAGAACTTCCATAGATTACGGTTACTTGAAGCGCATCATAGTGATTGTCTCGAGTGCATTCTTAAGATTTTTTCACACCGCTCTACTCAAAAAGAAGTCA
>NZ_JBDOPO010000157.1:0-5715 GCF_039830215.1 Rubritalea sp.
GTGCTATTACAGCTTTAAGGCAACCTCCGCCAACCGTTTTGTGAGATCTAACATTTCCTAATCGATTGGCTCGATGCACAATCAGCTATGAAGTTTCGTAACCACAGCAAAGGCGGCAACCTGTTCTCATCAATTAGCCATCAGCAGAACATGGCTAAGCGCCAAGTTGGGATACTCAAACTCAAAGACGCTATAGATTGGAGCATCTTTCGGCCAGTTCTCCAAGAGGTCACTGGCTACAACACCAAAGACTGGAGTAAGGGAGGGAACCTTCCTTTTGATCCGCTGCTGATGTTTAAAATTCTAATCCTGCAAAGTTTTCACGGTCTCAGTGATGAAGCTACAGAATTTCAAATAAGCGATCGCTTGAGCTTCATGAACTTTCTAGACCTTCAAATGGGTGACGATGTTCCAGATGCAAACACCATTTGGGATTTCAAGGAATTGATTGAACGCGATGGGCGCAACGGAAGTAACAAGTTATTTGCCTGTTTCCGTGATCTTCTCGATGCTCAAGGTCTCGTTGCTAAAGAAGGTAGTATCATTGATGCCAGCTTTATTGAGGCCCCAAAACAAAGAAATACGAGAGCGCAAAACAAGCAGATTAAAGAAGGTGAACGCCCCGATGGATTTGAAAAAGGTTCACCCAAGGGAGCTCAGAAAGACTGTGATGCTCGCTGGACTAAAAAGAACCACGAAACTCACTTCGGCTATAAGAATCACGCAAAGGTTGATGCAAAAAGTAAGCTCATCGACTCTTATGCGACAACGCCTGCAAGCGTTCACGATAGCCAAGTGTTTGAGGAGCTACTAGATGAAAAGGATAAGGCAATCTTGAGCGAGAGTGCCTATAAATCACAAGCGAATGAAGAAGTTCTCCTCAAGCACAACCTCGAAGACTTCACCATGCTCAAAGCGAATAGAAATTCACCGTTGAGCGATGATGACAAAACTTATAACAAAAAGGTCAGCCGCATTCGAGTGCGCGTAGAGCACGTGTTTGGCAGGATGAAATATATGGCTGCAGACATGTTCCGACGAATAGGGCTTCAAAGAGCTAGCCAACACAACGCCCTATGCAACCTGACCTACAATATGGATCGCTACGCCTTCTTACAGCGATAATCCCTGACAATCGTAGCCACAACCCAAGATCATAAGATCAATCACAAGGCCGAGCAGCCTCAACTTCATCTAAAGCCGCCAAATTGGATACAGGTAGCCACTAGAAAATTTCAAATCGAGCGGTGCTACTCAAACAATGGCTTGGCGGAGGTTGCCATTAGTGTCTTATGTTTTGTTTAGTTCGATTCGCTTCATGAAAGCTAAATTCATGTACCCTAGCGACACAGCCATTAGGACCTTGTCTGAAAAGGCTAAATTTTTTCTAATTTTTCTTAATCGCACTCAACAAGTCAGAAAGATAAAAGATTGCCTGAAACTGCATCCTGAAACATAACTCCTCAAACAACTTTCTCACACATGTCCGATAAACCATTCCATTACCAAAAGCCTTTCCCACTCGGCACCGATCAAACCGAATACGAACTCATCTCAACTAAAGGCCTTTCGCTCGCAAAACTCGGCGAACGAGAAATCCTTACCGTCGCACCAGAAGCTCTAACGCTTTTGGCTAACGAGGCGATCAAAGCAATCTCATTCAAGCTTCGCCCATCGCACCTTAAACAGGTAGCAGCAATCCTCGACGACCCAGAGTCCACAGAGAACGATCGCATGGTGGCACTCACCCTTCTTCGTAATGCTGAAGTGGCCGTGAATGGAATCCTACCTAACTGCCAAGACACCGGGACCGCCATTGTCATGGGTAAAAAAGGTGAAAACGTCCATACTGGCGCCAACGACGAAGAAGCTCTGTCTCTAGGAATCTATAAGACCTACACCGAGGAAAACCTGCGCTATTCGCAGACGGTTCCTCTCACTATGTACGAGGAGGCCAACTCGAAGACCAACCTCCCAGCGCAGATTGATCTCTACGCCACACAAGGTGACTCCTATGAATTTCTCTTTATCACTAAAGGTGGTGGGTCAGCCAACAAAACCTTCCTCTTCCAAGAGACCAAGGCTCTCCTCAACCCAAAGACTCTGACCTCATTCTGTTTGGCTAAAATGGCCACTCTCGGAACCTCAGCTTGCCCGCCCTACCACGTGGCTATCGTCATCGGCGGCACCTCTGCTGAGACAAACCTCAAAACCGTCAAAATGGCGTCCACTCGTTACTACGACGAACTCCCAACTGAAGGCAACGAACACGGCCAAGCATTTCGCGATATTGAATTAGAGAAAGAACTTCTTAAGCTCTCAGCAGGTATCGGCATCGGAGCCCAGTTTGGCGGCAAGTACTTCGCTCTCGACGTCCGCGTTGTTCGCCTACCACGCCACGGTGCATCCTGCCCAGTCGGCATTGGTGTCTCATGCTCGGCCGACCGTCAAGCTAAAGCCAAAATCACCAGGGACGGCATCTTCCTCGAGAAGCTTGAAACAAATCCCGGCCAGTACATCCCTGAGAAATTCCAAGACTGGAAATTTAAAGGCGTCGAGATCGACCTCGATCAAGGCATGGAAAAAACTCTCGAAACACTTTCTAAGTACCCAGTCACCACTGCCCTATCTCTCAATGGGCACATCATCGTTGCCCGTGACATCGCACACGCGAAACTGAAGGAAATGATCGATAACGGCCAAGAGCTTCCAGACTACGTCAAGGACTACCCGATCTACTACGCTGGCCCAGCCAAGACTCCTGAAGGACTGGCTTCTGGCTCCTTTGGACCAACCACCGCTGGTCGCATGGATGGCTACGTACCAATTTTCCAAGAGCAAGGCGCCTCCATGGTTATGCTAGCTAAGGGCAACCGCTCACAGCAAGTCACAGACGCCTGTGATAAATTCGGCGGATTCTACCTCGGTTCCATCGGTGGGCCAGCGGCCATCCTTGCGAAAGACCATATCAAAAAAGTCGAAGTCGTCGACTTCCCAGAACTCGGCATGGAAGCAGTCTGGAAAATCCGCGTCGAAGATTTCCCAGCCTTCATCCTCGTCGATGACAAAGGTAACGACTTCTTCCAGCAGCTTAATTCCTGCCCAACTTGTAAGTAAGTTATTACAGATAAAATCACCCGAGCATCCAGTCATCTATTTGTGATGGCTGGCTGTTTTCGCACAAAGCTTATCCCCCTGCCCCCCCCCCGCACTCGAAGACTTCATCGTGAAGCTAGCCAAAAAGAGGCGTTCCGAGGCACAGATCTATATTCAAGTCAGCGAGTCTAACAAAATCAATGATGAGCTTCACCCTAGAGGACATTTATAGAATTCTAACGGGCTTCAGAGCTGGGGTTGCCATGGCTGGCCACGACACTGGCAAAAAAGGATTCACCCGCATCTGGGCTGCCATTATATTCTTGATTTGACTCATCTGGCTCACGCTTATGAGCCTAGAGATATAGCGTGGCTCATTCCCCTCTCCGGACATAGCTCTAGTAACATTCATCATGCTCTTCTCCGGCATCACTCTCATGTTTAGACCACACAGGAGGTTCGACGATTTCGGCTAAGATGTCCTCACGCCGCAACATTCTTGGCCTCCTAGCTCTCACAGGCATAGGTGTCTCGCTAGCTATCATTCAAGGCAAACGAACGACTCAGCCTACTGGAATCACCGACTGGCCAGAGCATGGTAAAATAGTCCACACCCACAATGGAGTCCCTATCTACTCCAATGGCACGCAAGTTTTTAAAAGCAGTGGAAAACACACTACTGAGGATGGTTACTACTATGGAAGAAAGTGGCAATGCGTGGAGTTCATCAAACTCTACTACCACGATGCCCATGACCACCACATGCCCAATGTTTGGGGCTCGCCAAAGACTTCTATCAGAAAGACCTCAGCCATGGATCACTCAATCAAAGCAGAGGAATGCTCCTGTTCAACAATGAAGGCAACACTCCACCCATGGTCAATGACCTGCTAGTATGGCACAACGATCCTTACGGTCACGTTGCTGTGACTTCAGAGGTTCACGGTGAGCTAATCGTCATTATTCAACAAAACATTTATAGAGTTACAACCCAACGCTTTCCACTACTCAAACGAGACGGGACATTCAGCATGAGTCCTAAAAAGCCTCCAGCAGGTTGGTTAAGACTTCTGTAATTCTGCCTCGACGCGTGTCCACCTGACAGGCTACAACTCAGTCCAACATTCTACTCATGAAATTCTTTCTCTTACTTCTACTACTCCTAGCTGGTGGCTTTGCCTTCTGGAAATTTAATGACACCCTACCAAGTGACAAGGTGACAGACGACGGTTCGATCACTCACATTGTAGTCAAGGGCGACACTCTATCTGCGCTTGCTAGGAAGCATAACACAAGTGTGGCTAACATCAAAAAACGCAACAACTTGAGCAACGACGTGATCCACCTCGGCGCATCCCTCAGCATAATGCCAGGCGCACAAACTCAGAAACCTGTTGCTACAACAGCTAAAAAGCAAACTCCAAAAAAGAGTCCCCCAAAGCCAAAGAAAGTCATCGCCAAGAAAGAACTCCCAAAATCCACTGTCATGGAGAGCTCCAGCATAGGCATCGATATAGACGACAAAAACCAAGTCTACCTCAAAACTAAGAGTGGTAAATTTGCTCCTGCAGGCACCATAATTTATGGTTCAGATGCCGATGCAAATGGGATGGAAATCAAGACCATCACCTACCGTGACATCATGGGGAAAGAAACTACTCTGCCAGGGTCTGCTGACCCAGAGTCGGTGATCCGACTTGCTCTGAAGAAGCGATAACTTTTCAGACATCTGGATATCTTAGCCCTCTATGAGGAAAGAAGATGATCTGACTGAGATTTGCGAAAAAGAGATTACCCAGAGATAGGTTCAAGAGTCTGTTAGGCCATGGTAAGTATCCATAGCCGAACGCATCGCTTTGCTGAAGAGTACGTGAGCATCTCGACGGCGTCGTTAACGTCCATATAGCACTCAACAGCTTAGCTTACTCTGCGGACCTTGCTGTTCACGCCCAGTCCATCGGCGCTGCTGCAGTTTCAGCCATTGCTCCGAGCTACTTCCCAATGAACAGTAAGGAAGTCCTCTACGAGTCGATTAAGCAAATCGCTGCGGCTTGCCCTGACCTATCATTTTACTACTACCACATCCCAGCACTGACTAAGGCTGGTGCTAACGTCCCAGCATTCCTCGAACTTGCTACAGACTGCATCCATAACGTGGGCGGAGCCAAGTTTACCAACAAGTTCATTCACGTATTCAGTCGGCTTCTGGTGGTAGCTACGACGCAGCCTTCGGCTATGACGAAATGATGATTACAGGCTTGTCTACAGGCTCAAAATCCTATGTTGGTAGAACACTCAACTTCATGGCTCCACTCTACCAAGCTCTACTTGTATCAGCTGAAGAAGGAGACACTAATAAAGCTCGCAGTTTCCAACACCTTTCAGAAGAAGCGATCCGCGTTAGCATCGTGTTGGAGCTTTCCACCCACTCGTTAAAGAATTAATCAGCAAGCTGGGTGTCCCATGTTGACCAGTCAGACTTTCTATGGATTCCGTCACGCAAGCGCAAGCCGACGAACTCTGGACTAAGCTCCAAGATCTCGCTATCGGACCATACTTCAGCCCGGGTATTCAACTTTCGAGAGTATAAGGGGGGCTGACTTTCAATAAATGAAAAAG
>NZ_JBDOPO010000042.1:0-5708 GCF_039830215.1 Rubritalea sp.
ATGATATCAGTTGGCTCGTGCAGCAACATGCCCAAAATAATGTGTCCTTCCGCTTTGTGTGAAGCAGTCGAAGTCATGGGCGGAGGCCAAGTTATCAGCATCGAACGCGGACTCTACATCCCATCAATCAGCGGCTACCGAATAGAAGACTCCATCGTGCTCACCAGAGCCGGTTACGAATTCATCAAGACACTCAACTACGACAGTATCATCGAGTAAACAGTTATATAGCTTTGGCCTTTGCAAAAAAATCGTATTTTGCGCGCTTGAGAATTGTTTCATAGCACAGCCACGCTCATAGTACCGCCATGCTAGAAATTTTCCTCAACTGCGACCTTGGTGAGTGGGAGACTCGCGAACAAACCGCAGCACTGATGACCCACCTCGACATGGCAAACATTGCCTGCGGTGGCCATGCTGGAGACCTTCAGTCGATCAAAGATTGCGCAGAGCTAGCGGAGGCTAAGAAGCCCATCGCGGTCAGCACTGGCGCCCACCCAGGCATAGACTCTGACGATCACGGCCGCAGCCTTCCCTACGACTTTTCAACAGAATCCTTCAGGCTATTGTTAGAAATTCAAATTCAACGTTTCATCAGTGCTGCTGACCTCAACCACATCAAACTCCACGGAGCTCTCTACCACCTGGTGGAAGCTGACGAGGACTACCGAAAAGCTTACTTAGATTTCGTGCGGAGTCATTGCCTGATCTCTATCGTTTGCCTGGCAGGAGGGAAAGTCGCCATCGAAGCTGAAAAGCGCAATCTCCCTATCCTCCCAGAAATCTTCCTTGACCGCCACTACGCGTCCGATGGTAGCCTACTACCTCGCACGCACCGAAATGCCATGATTCACTCGGCCAGTGAAGTTCTGGAGCGATTAGAACTACTCACCGAGAAGCATTGTATCATGGCATACGACGGCACAATGATAGAGCTACCCGCCCACTACGAATGCCTCACTGCATGCGTACACTCCGACTCACCTAGCAGCCTTGAAATACTCAAAGCCGCTAAGGTTTATCTTGATAAGGTCGAGGAGTAGCTAGATCTAATTAAGCATTAGCAATGAATGACTAATAATTGCGATCTAGTCGGGGGGGGGGAGCTTCCACCTTACTCACTTGTAGCCTGGCGTTGCTAGTATAACAGGCAGACCGCCTGTTGCGATCACTACCCTCAGCAAGGTGCCTTACTCTCTGGTACTTTATAAAAGGCCAGATAGAACAACCAACCGAGCACTGGGATAAAAAGAGTCAGCGACCAAAAGGCTTTTCTCCCAGCTGTGCCCTCGCGCTTCCACAGCCCAGTCATCAAAGCGAGAGTCACACATAGGTAGATCCCGCCGAAACACACTAAGGCAAGGAGCGAGGCTAGATCACCGGCGGCGGCATCGCTTATCAAAGCTTGAATTTTATGAGCAATCATAGATTTCCCTGGCAATTTATTTCACCAAGCGCACGCCATCTCCTTCAAAGACGATTTTCTTCTCTTTATAAAGCTGGCTGAGAGCACGCTTGTATGTCTTCTTACTCACGTTGAACATCGCTAGAATCTGGCTTGGGTCTGACTTATCACCCACATCGATGTAACCATCACTTTGCTGGAGGCGGTCGAGAATTTGCTTACTCAACGTAATTGCCTTCTCTGGTCCAGGTTTATCAAGAATCAAATCTAACTTCCCATCCGAGCGAGTGCTGTGAACATAAGCTTTCAAACCCTGACCTACGTGAAGAGGCTGGAAAATCTGGTTGTGATAGAGTAGGCCCCAGTCTTCTTTTTCTACCACCACGCGGTAGCCGAGATCTGTGCGGTCCACCACCATCACATCGACCTCTTCGTTCTCTACATACTTACGGTCGGTTTTCCCTAGGTAGCGACCAAGTCGAGTAGTGGCTGCAATCCGGCGAGTTTCCTCGTCGACATAGACTCTGACCACGACATGCATGCCCTGACTCACCTTGCGCTTTTGCTCACCAAATGGCAGCATCAAATCTTTTATCAAACCCCAGTCTAGAAACGCTCCGTGTGCTGTCACCTGCATGACTTCTAGCACAGCATAGTCACCAACCATTGCCATTGGTGTCTTAGTTGTTGCGATCAAGCGGTCCTCTGAATCACGGTAGATGAATACCTCCAGCATGTCTCCTAGACGTGTCCCCTCGGCCACCTCTCTTACGGGAACCAAGATTTCGCCATCTATACCTGCTTCAAGGTAGATGCCATGGTCCTCTTCACGCACTACCTCGAGCGTGTTCAATTTACCTAGTGCGATCATGCCCGATCAGTAAACGAGTTTACGCGAAAATGATACTTTTAAAATATCAGCCAAACGATCCTTAAGGCTAAACCTTGTAATCTGGTCTTAGCGCCTTAGCGTCCATGCGCACTGGCTGAGGCAAGACGGGCTGAGTAGTAGCCTGCTGGAATGTAGGAAATTGCTTGATCGCATCGATCACCGCCCCTGGTCGTTTTGAGGCCTCAGGCTGGATGAGCCAATAAATCCACTGACGAAAGGCCTCAGGGAAGTCAGCCCGATAAGACCTAAGAAAAGGAATCTCACCCGCTTTATGCTTCGCATGGGCTAACTCTAGAGAGAGTCCTGCTAGAGGGTGTCCGCCAGTAGCCAGCCAATAGAGCATTTGACCGAGCATATAGAGAGTGCTGCGAATGCCTTCAGGTTTTCCTTCAAATAGTTCAGGAGCCATCAATGCTGGATCGAGAGTTTTAGAGAGCCCTACCTCGCCTTCACTCGAAACCAATGGAATCAACTTACTGTGCCCCAAATCCATAAGCGTGTAGTGGTAACCACCCGCCGGCTTAGTGATCGCAATCACAGATGTCGGGCAGAGGGCGTGATGGAAGTACCCATATTCTTCCGCTGCTTGGAGTGCGTCCAGACTCTGACTTGCTAAGCAATACAGTTCCTTAAGCTCCATTTGGCCAGTTTGCTGCATCAGTTGGCTCAAGCGCAGGCCTTCCACGTGAGCAGTCACTAAATATGGCCCATCCTCATCAATTCCAGAATCCAGCACACTAAGAATATTTGCATGGTTGATCCTAGAAAGATCACTCACCACATCAGAAAATCGCTTACACCACTCCTCGTCATGGAAATTTTCTTCCGATGTATCGAAACGACGCAACGCCACCTGACGGTTCAGCTCAGCGTCAAATGCTTTATACACTGCCCCAGCCCTTCCGGAGCCTAGTTCTAGTTCAATACGGTAGCGGTCACCCATGAGGGGCTAAACTTAGACAGGTTACCCTTAAGGACACAAGAATTTAACTTGGTGTTGTGAGTAAGTTGTGAGTAACAGGAGTAAACTATCATTGTTCCGCGCTTGACGGTCTCTCCTACTCACAGTTAGATTGTAGTCCATCTCACTAACGCGTGCGTGTTGGTGACTATCATTTTAACTCAGCCCAAATATTATCGTGGACCACAACGACATCAGAAAAATCGTCGAGCTCATGGACGAGCACGATCTTTCCTACTTCCATCTTGAGAAGGATGACTTTAACCTAAAACTAAAGAAGGGTCTCGACTCAGACACAGTGCAAGCAGCATTCGCTTCTATGCCAACACCTCAGTATGCAGCTGCCGCACCTGCTGCAGCTGCCGCACCACCAGTAGCAGCCGGAGCACCAGTAGCAGCCGGAGCACCTACAGAAGCAGCGACTCCAGCCGGTAAAACAATCGACTCACCAATGGTGGGAACTTTCTACCGCAAGCCAGCACCAGATTCTCCAAATTTCGTAGAAGTCGGCGACACAATCAGTGAAGGCCAGACGATCTGCATTATCGAAGCTATGAAAGTGATGAACGAAATCAAAGCCGAGACATCTGGCACAATCACAGCGATCAACGTAGACGAAGCCACACCAGTTCAGTTTGGTGATGCCCTCTTCACTATCTCGTAGTCTCGACTACCGTCGATCCAACTCTCTTATCTGAATTCTGAGCTGCCCATGCAGCTGCTTGTATCATGTTTAACAAAGTTCTAGTCGCGAACCGTGGCGAAATCGCCCTCCGAATTATCCGAGCTTGTCGCGAGCTCGGAGTCCCATCTGTCGCTGTGTATTCAGAAGCAGACGTCGACTCCATGCACGTGCAATTAGCGGACGAAGCCGTCTGTATTGGCTCTGGTCCATCAAAGGATTCCTACCTCATGCCCGACCGCATCATCGCGGCAGCTGAGATAACTGAAGCAGATGCCATCCACCCAGGATACGGATTCCTCTCAGAAAATGCGCGCTTCGTAGAAATCTGCGAAAGCTGCGACATCAAATTCATCGGACCACGTGCTGACACGATCCGTCAAATGGGCGACAAGAACACTGCCCGCGCTACAGCACTAGCAAATGGTGTTCCTGTGACTCCAGGCTCTGACGGTATTCTCGAATCCGCTGAACATGGCCTCGAACTGGCCAAGGAAATTGGTTTCCCTGTCATGATCAAAGCCACTGCTGGTGGCGGTGGTCGCGGAATGCGTCCATCCTTCAGCGAAGACGATTTCATCGACCTTTATAACCAAGCGAGCCAAGAAGCGATTGCCTGCTTCGGCAATGGTGAATGTTATCTTGAGAAGCTTGTTCTCAATCCTCACCACGTGGAGTTCCAAGTTTTTGGTGATACCCACGGCAATGCCCTTCAACTCGGCGAACGCGATTGCTCCATGCAGCGACGCAACCAAAAGATCATTGAGGAATGTCCATCGCCACTCATTGGGCCTGAACTCCGGGAGCGCATGGCTAAAGCCTCAGTTTCGCTTGTGAAGAACATCGGCTACGAAAACGCAGGAACCATCGAGTACCTCGTGAATGCTGAAGCAACCGACTTCTACTTCATGGAAATGAACACACGTATCCAGGTCGAGCACCCGGTTACCGAAGAAGTCATGGGCTGTGAACTCATTAAGGAACAAATCCGCGTTGCAGCGGGTGAAGCACTTTCCCACCACGTTCTAGAAGCCACTCCTCGCGGCTGGTCAATCGAGTGCCGTATCAATGCTGAGGATCCTTACAACAACTTCGCACCAAGCCCTGGAAAGATCGACCTCTGGTACGCTCCTGGCGGCAAAGGCGTCCGCGTGGACACACACGTCTACTCAGGTTACTCCGTCCCACCATACTACGATTCTATGATCGCTAAGCTCATTTGCACTGGAGCCACACGGGACATCGCTATCGCACGCATGAACCGCGCGCTCAGAGAATTCATGATCAGTGGCATCAAAACCACGATTCCATTCCAGATCGAGATCATCAACCACCCAGACTTCATTTCTGGAAACTACGACATCGCTTGGG
The DNA here is from genome assembly GCF_039830215.1 of Rubritalea sp. Classification (NCBI taxonomy): domain Bacteria; kingdom Pseudomonadati; phylum Verrucomicrobiota; class Verrucomicrobiia; order Verrucomicrobiales; family Rubritaleaceae; genus Rubritalea; species Rubritalea sp. The sequence continues at coordinate 5,312 of NZ_JBDOPO010000042.1, forward strand.
TTGGCAAATTCCTTGACGAAAAAATGGCTGACAGAGACTAGTCTCCACGATCAACAATTTTACCAAAGCGAGATCTTCACGGGTCTCGCTTTTTGTTTCGGTGTCTTGCGACCGAGGTATCAACTCTCACTTTAGGACATAAGCCTTTCGTCTCCGACCAATGGCGAAGTTCAAGTTAGCGCATTTAGCTGACATTCCTTGTGGTTCTATGCCCCGCGTATTCCGTCACCATGCATCACTGCAGCGGCGTTTGTCTAAAATGTCCCTATCTATGTCATTTCTTTCACAAAAATAATAAGGCGAGGAACCGAAATCCCCCGCCATATTGTGTGTCGTTTTGCTTTTGTTGCCTCAAAGTGGCAATGATAGCTTGCTGTAAATGCTCAACCTTGTCTAG
>NZ_JBDOPO010000241.1:0-5641 GCF_039830215.1 Rubritalea sp.
CTCGAAGAACTGAAGTTAGTTTCTCTCGCGCTCCCTGTGGCAGGTGAGGCGGGGCGCAATCTACATATTCCCAGACTCCGCGCAAGACCTTTCGACACTTTTTTTATTTTTCTTTTAGTTACCTTCTACAAACCTCTGTAAAATCAACAAATAGGTCGTTGAATTAATTCAGCAAGTTGAGCTTAGAGGCTGAATAAACTTAGGAATGAAGTAACAATAATCTCCGGTTGGTCCCTAAATTTGTACGTACAACTCCGAATTCTAGCCCATTTCCCATATTAGCCTACTCCCATAAATGTCCCACCCCAGCATTTAGCGTGTTACTATGACTCGCTCGGAACTTGATAAGGTAATCGCACGTGTTGGCGGTATGGTCCAACTAATCGACATGCTCACTCAGATCACACGTGCTCGGCACTGCCCACTGGTGCGCGCTTACGCTGATCGGCCTAAAGGAAACAATGAGCTGTACAACTTTTTTTCTGATGGCCCAGGCACCCCACCAACAGGTTACTACCTGTACATCGACGAGCAAATCGACCCAATCCTAGCAAGCTACGACACAATCAACCTCATTTATGGTTACTGCGCAGGCAGCCAAGTTGGTGAACACCGCAGATTCAAATTCATTAAGTGCGCCGACAGTCGTTACGCTCTCATTAAAAAGAAACTTAAACCCCAAAGGCCACTCGCAACTCATTCAGGCCACGCCTAACATCAGACTCGAATCAAGGACTTGTTAATTACGTCTGTCTAATTCTTAATCAGAATTATCGGAGCCGAGTCCCTATGACCAAGGCTCTAGTTACCACTTTAAGTCATCATCTGAAATACAGCATCAGACCTCTCCCATGTTTTCCTTCATTCACACTGCTGACATCCATCTGGATAGTCCACTCCGAGGCCTAAATCAACACGCCGATGCTCCCATTGATCAGATCCGCAGAGCCACTCGTCGAGCCCTAGAAAATCTAGTCTCACTAGCTCTCGATAAATGTGTAGACTTTATAGTCATAGCAGGCGACCTCTACGATGGTGATTGGCCGGACTATAGCACGGGCTTGTTCTTTAATAAACAAATGAGCCGATTGAAGGAGGCACAAATCACCGTCTACCTGATTAGCGGCAACCATGATGCGGCCTCTAAAATAACCAAAAACCTCAAACCTCCTTCGAATGTAAAAGCTCTATCGACGAAGAAACCTGAAACAATCTTTGTCGACGGCTTACCTGTTGCTATCCACGGGCAAGGTTTCGCCACACCACGCGTACCTGAAAATCTCTCTCTAGAATACCCGGCAGCAACTCCCGAGTTCTTCAATATCGGGATGCTCCACACGAGCCTGACAGGCAACCCTGAACACGATCCTTACGCACCATGCTCGATCAACAATCTTACAGAAAAAGGGTATGACTACTGGGCGCTTGGCCATATCCACCAGCACGCGATCATTCAGGAGAACCCACACATCGTCTATTCAGGTAATCCGCAAGGTCGACACATCAAAGAGACTGGCGAACGTGGTTGCTATTTGGTCGATGTCGATGACCAGCTCACGATTAAAGACGTAAGCTTTAAAATCACTGACGTGGTACGCTGGGAAGCTCTCGAAATAAATATCACTGACCTAGTTGACGCAGATGCAGTCCGTGAATCAATCGCACAGCATATTGAGACGACATTAGCAGAAACTAACGGCCGACTTCTCGCACTCCGCATAACGCTCTTTGGAGACTCAGCTCTCCACGATCAACTGCACGCTGAGCTCGCCCAATGGCAGGCAGAATGTGTAAGTTTAGCTAATGAGATAGAGGAAGATATGATCTGGTTCGAACGACTACGAATCAAAACAAAACCAACATACAACCCTCAGGAACTAGCCGAACGCGACGACCTCACAAAGCTCGTACTTGAGGCCCTTGAACATTTCACTCCAAGCCAAGTCCCCACCCCAGTGATTCAGCTGAGCGAAAGACTCAAAAGCATCGACAGTAAAGATCTACGAGACATTCTCACTCTTTCGGAACCTGAAGAACAACTCAAACAAGACGTCAGCGCCATAGTCCTCCAAAGCATATCAACTAGTAGCATTAGCGAGTAGTTGCATTCAGAAATTTTAAATCCAAATTCTTAAATCTTCCGTGCGCTTCGACACTATCCACATTCCAGCCTTTGGCCCGTTCAGTAATTTCACACGAGATTTCGAAAAAAACGGCCACGATATACACCTCCTTTATGGAGCCAATGAAGCTGGTAAGAGCTCGCTACTGCGGGGCATCCACCAAATGTTCTACGGCATCCCTGTGCAGTCAAAAGACAACTTCGTCCATGACAACAGCAAACTGCGTATAGGCGGCACAATTTCTAACTCCTCAACTCAACTCAGCTTTCTGCGAAAAAAGGGCAATAAGAACACGCTGCTTGATACGCAAGGAAATACCATAAATGACGCAGAACTGGAAACCTTTCTCGGTACGGTCAATGGCGAGTTCTTCAACAGCATGTTCGGGCTCGATACAAAGTCATTACGAGATGGAGCTGACGCGTTACTTTCAGGTGAGGGAGACCTCGGCACCCAGCTTTTCTCCACCAGCCTAGGAGGTACTCCTATCGAAGCAGCCATCACAAAATTAGAAAACGAAGCTGACTCACTCTACAAAGGTTCAGGTTCGAAAAACAAATCCATTCTCCCAGCACTCAAAGCGTACAAAGAAGGTGAACGGCTAGCGAATTCAAGTGCCACCAAGGTCACAGCTTGGAACGCGCTCATCAAAGACATCAAGTCAGCTCAATCAGCCTTCGACAGCTCCGACCAAAGTCTCAGCGAAAATCGCACGCGCACAGTCAAGCTCAGCAACCTCACAAGCGCTCTACCGACCTACAGTAAATTCCTCCAACTCAGTAATGAGCTTAGAGAAAATACAGCACCCGAAGTCAGCTCGGATTTCATCCCTCGCTTCCGCAGAACTCTTGCACAACAGAAAGACCTCAGCCGCAGCCTGCAGATTCAGCTACAGATGATTGCAGATCAAAAACAGGAGCTAGCCAGCATCCCTAGCAGCGATGAGGCTCTACAATACAGAGCCGACGTCGAAGCGCTCAGCAATAGTTTCGAAACCTACTTAGCAAACCTTGAAGCTGTAGAGCACCTGCAACTTGAAATCGAACTATTAGAGTCCACACTTCAGCTTTATTCAGAACAACTCGAACTGGACTCCCCTGACCGAATCTCCCAGCTCAGCACGATTTCAGAATCCCAACACAGCGAATTCAAACAGCTCGCCCAGGATTTCAGTAAGCAAGAGCTTCGCAGGCAGCTCGTAGAATACGAGCTGGTAGAGATCGAGGCCAACATCGCCCAGCACCAAGATGAGCTAAAATGTTTCGAGCATAGCTCCGACACCACAGAACTCGAAGACCTCATTCAACAGTGTGAAACCCATGCAGCTGAATTTTCCCAGCAAGAGGATAGAGAAGAGCAAAAGCAAAGCCTCTGTCGAAGCAAAAACATTCTCATTTCACAGCTCCGACTTGATGCTTTTACAACTTCAGAAATCAGCATCCCAGCCATAGCGGTCCCGAGTGAAGAAGCTATTCAACTACAACTACAGCGTGAAAATAATCTATTAGAAAAGCTCCAGCTTCACCAACAAAAGCTCGAAGGCTACGATGAAGAACTCGCAAACGAGCAATCCCAACTCGATCGACTCAAGGACCAAGCCGCCATCTACAGCCATGCGGACCTCACCAAAGCACGTGAATCAAGAGATGACCAGCTCAATCAAATTAGCCTCTCTGCCGAAAAAAATCTTCAGCCAGATTCCTTCACTCAGCTCAGCACATCAATAAATCTAGCAGACACTATTGCCGACACCCTTCACAGCAATGCGGAAAAGATAGCAAAGGCTGAAACTCATCTCGTGAAAATAGAGTCACTAACACTCAAGCAAAAAAATTCAGAACGCTACAAGCGGGAGATCCTCGACGACCTAGAAAAATGGACCACAGATTGGCATACACGCTGCGAATCCATCCCAGTTAACATACAGTCACCGACCGACCTACTCCAGTGGAGACAGCAGTGGCTTGATCTGTGCACCACCATCGAAGGTATCGATATTCTTCAGCGTAAAATTGAAAAGCACAGCAACCTCAATCTGAGCCTCATTGCTCAGATACAGACATCTCTACAGAGTAAAGACGTAAATTTTAGAGGACTTTTCTCCACATTGAAGTCCGAATTTAAAGCCGCTACTCGTGGCCAAGGGAAGCTAGAAGCGGCGCAAACGGCACTGACATCTGCTCAACTCAAACGCACCAGTGCAATCGAAAAATTCGATTCAGCCGAGTCAGCCCTCTGCGAAACTCAGTCCTCATGGGCAAGCTTATGCGCTAGCTGTGGCTTCCCTGAAAATTTACACCCAGAGCAAATTCTAGATCTCATTGATAAGCGTGGTATCGCTCAGCAGGAAGCCATCAAATACAACTCGAGGTTGGTGGATATAGCCTCCAAGAACGAGGCCATCAATAACTTCAATTCGAAGGCCTGCGAACTCACACAATTACTTTTCAATGAAAGCACAGAGGACGTCACACTCAGTGTGTCAAAACTCAAGCAATACATTGATCAAGCGCAGCAGGCACATATCAAAGCATCTACCATTCAGGACAGCATCACCGCCGAACAAAGGAAATTGCCCGAGCTAGAATTGCAGAGCAAGGACATCAATGCTGAACTCCAAAAATTCCTCAAGCAAGCACAGGTCGAAGATCTCGATGCCATGGAGCCAGCTATCCTAGCTATCGAATCCAAGGCTAAACTCAGTGAGGCACTAGCTTCCCAGCGCGATACCCTCCAATCACTCGCTGACCAAAACAATCAGACCAACCTCGATCTTTTTTTTGCTGAGCTAGACGGACTGGATCGCGACCAACTTCGGCAAGAGCTGGACACACTAACAACTGAGGCTAAACCACTGCAACAGGCGCGTGACACCAGCCTCAAAGCCCTCGATGAGCTTAGGCAACAACAACACATACTGGAGCAAGCCAGCGACACATCTGCCGCACACAAGCAAGACGCCGCCAACGCGCTCTCACTACTGGTCACCGACACCGAGCGCTTCATTCGTCTGCAGTACGCTATCAGCTTCCTACGCGATCAAGTGGAATCCTTTCGCAAAAAGTCCCAAGGTCCCATGATGGAAAAAACGTCACATTACTTCAGCGCCCTCACAAGTAATCGCTATAGTGGAGTCGCAGCCCAGTTAGATGACAAGGGCAAACCTCAGCTCATCTCCTTACGCAGGCAAGGCGACAGCATTCAAGAAATCCACACAGCGGGGTTATCCGAAGGAACTGCCGACCAACTCTACCTATCCTTACGCTTGGCAGCCATCGACCTCCACCTCGATAAGCACACTCCTATCCCCCTCATTTTAGACGATCTACTGATGACTTTTGACGACGAGCGCACTCGGGCCCTCCTCCCCGTTCTGGCCGAACTCAGCAAGAAGACGCAAATTCTCATTTTCACACACCACAGTCATCTCAGCAAACTGGCTAACGACTGCTCGTCAGCGATTCAACTCCACCAACTTGCCATTTAAACTTCTAGAGCTCCCGTTATTGCGCACTTCG
>NZ_JBDOPO010000003.1:0-5635 GCF_039830215.1 Rubritalea sp.
TACCTTGCAGCATCTTATCTGGGCTGGCTTCGAACCCCCGGAATCATATTGCTAGGAGCGAAGGCTACCTGCTCAATTTCAGCAAAATAGTTTTTAGGGTTTTGATCTAAGACCAGCTTACCAATCGTGCGTACTGGGAAGTCAGCATGTGGCCAAACCTTAGTCACATCAAAGGGGTCAAACCGGTAGGTCGCAGCTTCTTCCTCGCTCATCACTTGGATTTACATTTCCCATTAAGCGGACTGCCCTTTTTGAATTTTCTCGTAAAGATCCTGAGTCGCATGGTCGGCATTCTCACCACACATCTGTTGGGCTTCTTCTGCAGTAAAGTTCTGGATTCCAGCGAGTGTCTTGAAATGAAATTTCACCCACACACGCCCCCCGGCGGCATTGACCATGGCAAAGGTATGACTACCGTAACCGTTCATGTGACGGTACGATTTTGGCGTCCCGCGATCTGAGAAGAGCACCGTCACTTGATGCGTTGCTTCAGGTGTCAGAGAAAGAAAATCCCAAAACATATCTGGATCTTTGCAATGCGTGGCCGGATGCCTTTTTTGTGTATGGATGAAATCTGGAAATTTGAGAGGGTCGCGCAGGAAGAACAGCGGGGTGTTATTGCCGACGATGTCCCAATTCCCCTCCTCGGTATAAAGCTCCAGAGCAAAGCCACGTGGATCACGCTCGGCGTCCGCGCTTCCTTGCTCGCCCCCTACTGTCGAAAACCGCAACAAGCAGGGGGTCTTTTGCCCCACTTCGGCAAAAGGTGCTGCCTTGGTAAGTTCAGTTATATCTTCGGTGATTTCTATATAAGCAAATGCTCCCGCACCTTTCGCGTGCACCACACGCTCGGGTATCCTCTCGCGGTTGAAGTGCGCTAGCTTCTCCGACAAATGCACATCTTGTAAAAGAACTGGGCCATAGCGTCCCGCCGTTTGGCTATTTTGGTTGTCCGCCACTGGAGCACCACTGGCTGTTGTTAGATCGGATTCACGCATCGTTCTGACTTCTTACTATCTACAGTTATACTCCCTTTTCATTAGTAGGAAATGGTATTGAAAGAATTATATTTATTAGCACTCCTTATCGTGCATACTAACGCCAGATTATCTTTCAGACGAATGTCTATGCACCTCACTACGACCCAACTCTCAGCCCTCGATGCACTCTCTGAGCTTCGCCATTTCACCAAAGCAGCCCAGCGCTTAGGCATCACTCAGTCCGCTCTGAGCCAGCAAGTCAAAGCTCTAGAGCAATCCGTGGGTCTCCCCCTTATTAATCGCGATACTCGCCCGCTGACCATGACATCGATGGGGGAAAAGTTACTCATCCGCGCTCGACTCATCCTCCAGCAAGCAAGTGCGATCGAGGCCGAGTGCCGGCAGACCGAAGACCTAAAGCAAGGAAAGCTCTCACTCGGGATCATCCCGACGATAGCCCCCTACCTGACCCGACTCGTGTTGCCACATTTTATCACGGCATACCCAGGGATCCAGCTCGACATCCATGAAGACACAACCAGCAATTTGGCGAAAAAAGTCCACCAAGGCCACGTCGATCTAGCAATCACGAGCGACCTCGAAAGCCTCCCAACCAGCACCGTCGCCCATTTAGATGAGCATCCTTTGTTTAAAGAAAAGCTCTATCTCGCCACCCCTCTAGATCCACACATTCCTAGCCAAGAACTTCCAATGATTGGCCTCAAAGAAGGACATTGTTTACGCGATCAAGCTATCGAAGTGTGTAACCAATCAATTGACCACAACATAAGTTGCGACCAAATATCCACTCTCATCTCACTGGTCAAAGCTGGCCTCGGCTCAGCCGTGATTCCAAGTATGGCGGTACCCAACTCTCTCGAACCTGCGATGGAAATCAGCGAAATCCCGAATGCCCAACGCCTAATCCAAGTAGTTACACGCCCGCAAGTACACCCCAACCCAGCCGCCAAAGCCTTCGTCGACACTCTCAACACTCAGCTGCCACAACAGGTGAAAGCCTGAATAGCTTCGCTGCACTTAGGAAGTAGAAATTAATTATCACAATCATCCCATAGCAACTCAATGAGTAGTTGTGATTCTTGAGTTAGTATTGCTGTTTTTAACAGCTTTTTTCACACTGAGTATGCCCTATTGTTCTTGGCTCTAGTCACTCAGAAAACTCCCCTGTGGCAAAGACCGTAGAGATGAAGGATATTCACATAGGACTTGTAGAATAAAGCAATCTCGCCTTTCTAAAAGTGCGAGAGGGCACGCGCGGCTTGAGAGTGTCAGAATGAGTGTTTCGGGTCGGAGTCACGGCTCCACCAAGCCGAGACTGAGCGAACTTGGCCAACAGCTAGCTTTTAATATTGAGCAGCTTATGGAATGGCTGTGATTCATAAAAGTGAACGGTCCCCAGCCAACCACCTAGTAATGCCTAGGCTTCGTAAAACCTCAATAGTAACCGTCAGCGACGACTATGGCAATGCCCCACTCACGCCCACTGTCATCACTGATGGAGCCAGCTATTGGCACGGGTCGGGGATCCAGTCGTCCTCGACTTCGAACTAGAGTGGCGACCGCCTAGTCAGCAGCATATCTGAGCCAGCTGGAACTGGAAATTTCGTCAAACTCACCATTAAGCTCTTCATCAAAAAGAAATGGCTAATATTTCTTGGCAGTATACAGCTAAACACGCTTTGCTGGGTGCATGAATATTGAAATCTCAGACAAACCTCTCTCATGGGGCGCGCTCGACCTCTCACTCTTCGGTGTGGGTAAGGACTGGTATGGTAAACCGGTAAAGCCACCAGTGGCTTTCGGCTTTGCAGTGGATCTCAAATACCTCTGGTTTGTCGTCTCCCACCAAAAGGCACCAACTCTCCACCCTGAGGCACGTCCCGGCGACTTCAAGACCGAGCTCTGGAAGTACGATGTCGCTGAATTTTTTCTCACCGACCCAACTAACGGGCGCTACTTAGAATTCAACCTCTCCCCGAATGGAGCGTGGTGGACAGCCGAATTCACCGCCCCACGGATCCGCGCAGAAATAGCAGACAAGCCGTTTCCTGAAGTCGCAACATTCGCCGATATGGGACAAGACGGATCTTGGCTGGCAGCTGCCGCCCTCCCACTAGAGCAGCTACGCGATAGGCTCAACTTTGGCCCCGAGTCACAGCTCAACGCCACCTTCATACTCAACTCACCCGAACAGCAATTCCTCAGCGCAGCCGACCTCGGTGCTGGTGAACCAAACTTTCATCTCCCCGACAAGTTTCCCAAAGTGAACTTCTTCCACAACCCCCAAAAATAGGGTCCTTCTGGTGTACTGTGGCTCGACGCTGCTCTACCCGGTGGAGGTGGCTAGGCACATAGAGCCGCGGCCAAAACCTCTTTTACCGCGCAGACTCTTCCACCTCAAAGAAGTACTCCCCAGCCTGAATTTGTGTGTTTTTCTAACACGTGGTAGTTTACCACCATCACACGGTCTTTGCTCAAAATCCATTAGGTATGCGCAACCTGAGCAGTACCAATCGTCACATTGTCAACACTTATCATACACAGAAACACTGATTCCCACACTTTCGCTGTAGATATCAGCACTTATTTTGTACTTGGTTTTGCCAAAGCTAAGGCTGTGCTCTTGCACCTGTGCTGCGCAGTAAAGCTCCTTGGCCACTGTAGCCTTGCTCTTATGCTCGAGTTCACCTCCGAGGTCACACGTTAGTGCTCATCGTTTATCAACATAGGCTCACTAGCCATTGACAATTTAAACATAGAAAAAAGGTCAGAATATTGAGTAATCAGAGCATAACATTGATGGGGTAGCGTTTTAGGATGAATATTTGATGCTTAAACCGTGAACGTATATTCTAACTCTCTCTGGTGATTCTGAAGTCTGCGCATTTGCTCTTTCATCTGGGATTTGCAGTGCCCGACTGTTCGAACTGACGGCCTTCTTGCTAATTAAGCCTTTAAGTCCCTATTTAAATATTACTGAGGGTTGAGATTCGGACTGTAGCTGGGTAGGTAATGCTGCTCTATTCTTTCATATTACTGGCTAACCCACTCCTTTACTTTTTTGCATGGTGTACCCTCAGCAGAAATGGTTCCGTGAAATGGAGCCAATGCATATTGAAATATCTGACTGTTCATCGGTGGCTGAATCACCGAAAACTAGACAAATAAAAGGTAAGAAAAGACTCCTCATACTGAATTTAAAGCACGTGTCTCCACCGAAGCCCACCAAGGTAGTCACTCAGTAAATAACATAGCTCAGGAGAATGATGTAGCTCCGTCCTAGGTCAGTCAGTGGAAAAAGGAGTTAGAGTCTCGAATGGTTGAGCTTTTTGAGAGTTCTAACACCACCAAGAAAGAGTTGAAACACCTCGAAGTCAAAGAGGCACAGATGGAGCGTAAAGTGGGGCAACTCGTGCGAGATAAGGGCTTTTTTCTAAAAAAGTGCGAACAGCTGGGAATCGATCCCAGCGAAAAGCTATGATTGCTACTCAACAAAATTCATCACTTAGGCAGCAATCAGCTTTGCTAGAGGTCAACGGCAACCGCTTAAAGCCCAAAAGGGCTAAGATCAGTGATGAGGGTCACAAGAGTTACCCGTGCATTCTCAGAGACACTCCTGTAACAGCTGCGGATGAAGTCTGGTGTACTGACATCACTTATATACCAATGCCTATAGGTCACGCCTACTTGATTGCTGTGATGGACTGGCACACGCGTGCAGTACTTTCATGGGAAGTGTGTAACACGATGGATACCGCATTTTTTCTCCGAGCATTGCGCCAAACATTCTCTCTCTTTTTTTCGCTGAATCCGATGCCACGCAGGGAGTCTACCTGCGCACTCCATCAGCCGAGACAAGGTTTTGAATACATGACGACAGACCAATAACCCTCCAACATCGTGATCCTCTCCTCCCGCAGTAAAGCCGAATGAATCCTCGATTCTGTAGAATTTCCAATGCTAGACATGGTTTTGAACTCTTTTATCTGGAAACGACTCGCTATCAATCTCCTGCGACATCACCCGGTTCGCTTCACCATTAAACGACTTCTGCCAATGGTTGTGAACGTCCTTATGGCATCCCGCACGACGGCTGAACAGAGCATCGGTACCGGGCTGGACAGCGAGGCTGAAATGGAACTCAACATGGGTGTGCGCCACATACTGTGTCACCTTTCCGACTTTACTCGTGACTCACTGATGCTAGAGGATTTTTCTCCATAACTACAAAGAAAGAGGCTGAGAACTATAAAAATTTTGTGCATAGAGAGGTGGGGTGTTGTGGACTAGCGTCCTAAGCATGCGCGTTAACTTAAGCACATGGTTAGGCCCCAACCATTCAGCTCTGTCCATTAAGCCAATCGCCAAAGAGAATGAAAGCACACCTGCCAAACAGCTAAGAAATCCAAATAGCAGTAAAATACAAAGGAACAGCTCGCTGAATGTGAACCTCAAAGCGAACCAATGCATCACTTTAGGCTTTGCACTCGCATATCGTACAACAGCGGGAAAAACACCATTAACTTGGGGTAAGAAGGGCTCATTTTATGTCTGACCCACCTCGTACTCTGCATGTCATGCTTAGGGCGGCTAAAAGGCACCTCATGTGCACAGCCGCTAAAAACAACCCAGGC
>NZ_JBDOPO010000118.1:0-5605 GCF_039830215.1 Rubritalea sp.
TTCCAATCTCAGCTCAAAAAGCAGTGCGAATAGCAAAATGAAATAATGCGCTCACTTAAAGGACTTTTAGATACATGCAGTTCTCTTGAAACCGCCCATTAAGTTGTTCCCTGGACCTTCTAATCAAGCCTGTAGCACTACGGAAAATCACTGAGATCATAGCCTCCCTCCTCCGGATGTATCTCCTAAAAGAGGAATGCTCTAAGTCTTAGCTCACGCCAATTGTCTGGATCAGGCTAGGTATGATTGCAATGAAGCGGGCGTGATCTGCGCACTTCTAGCTTCACACATCTCACTTAAATGATTAAAAACAAGGCGTGCTCGCACTTCGCATCATAGGAACTCCAGTTATCAGCTTTCTCAACTACTTGGGCGAGCTCAGCAAACTGGTAATGGAAGTAGTCGCCTCAGTGTTGAAAGGGAAATTCTGTTACCAGCAACTGATGAAGCAAATCGCTGAGATTGGTTATCGTTCACAGCCAGTGGTTATAGTCACTGGTGCATTCACCGGCTCAGTTTTGGCCGCTCAGGCGCTTTTCCAACTTTCTCAAATGAAGATGGAAACTATGGGCGGAGCTCTCGTTAGTGTAGGAATGCTAAGAGAGCTAGGTCCTACCATCACCGGTCTCATGCTCGCAGGCCGCGTGGGCGCAGCAATGTCGGCAGAAATTGGTACTATGAAAGTCACCGAGCAAATCGATGCATTACGCTCAATGGATGTCCATCCAATCGACTACCTCGTGACCCCACGCTTTTGTGCAATGGCGATCTCCATCCCCCTATTGATTGCTGAGTCCGCCTTTTTTGGAATTTTCTCAGCTTGGATCGTGGGCACTCAAATCTTCCACGTGTCATCATCCTACTGGATCAACCACATGGGCCAGCACACTGATCTATCAGACATCAGTATAGCGCTGATCAAGGGCTTTGTCTTTGGGATGTTGATCGTTCTCATTGCTTGCCACCAAGGACTCAAAGCGAGCAATGGAGCTGTCGGCGTTGGCCGTGGAACCACCAATGCCATGGTGCTTTCCTCTCTGGCTATCCTCATCTTCAACTTTTTCCTAACAATGGTCCTCAACATTGTTTTCCCACTCGGCTTTCCTTAAAAGAAAATACTCGAAGCCTCTATAGCTTCGAGCATTTTGAAATGAATAAGGTAAGTATTTGCGGCTTATTCTACAATGTGTATTGCTGCAGGTACCGTGATCACCTTCATACCAGCTAACTGAGCTGCCATAATGCCTGGTGCGGCATCTTCTAGCACTAAACAATCTGCTGGAGCTACGTCGAGTCGCTCAGCGCAGTCGAGAAAGGCATCAGGAGCAGGCTTGCCGCACTTCACATCGTCAGCGGTCACCACCTCGTCAAAAAGCTCAGACAGACCAGTCGTCTTTAGTGTGGCTTCCACCACCTTGCGGCTTCCACCGGAAGCAATACCAACAGGCATTTTCCCTCGTAGAGATTTGGCGAAAGCAACCACATCTTCATTCAGCTCTACCAAGTCGAGTCGGTCGAGGAAGGCTTTGCGCTTAGAGTAGGAGATAGCCTCTGGATCTAAATCCAGATTGAACTCACCGTTGATCTCTTTCACGATGTCTTTGGTAGGGCGTCCACCCATTGAGTAAAACACATCTTCAGGAAATACATCCTTTGGAGCTCCATTGGCTGCTAAAGCTTCACACCACGCTTGGAAATGCGCAGGCATTGAATCGACTAGTGTGCCATCGAGATCGAAAATGACGGCTTTGTAGCCTGACTTGGGGATATTAAGTGAACCGAACTGCTCCATTACCGCGGTTTTTGCCGTTATTTTTTAACGATAGCAAGCGCAGAAAACCAGATGTGGTAACAATTTCTTCAAAGCCACACTATTTCTAACAAAAAATAGTCCGTTCCCTAGAATAGAAAAGGACTCACTCTAGATTAGAGCAAGCCCTTTTGCTGGGATGAAGTATATATATATTACCTCAATTAGAGGACAACGTCTTCATCTTTGTAAATCCCGTTAGCGATCCAAGATGTGTCAGATTTCTCGTTACTAATGCTCACAGTTCCACGAATTTCTACCATATCGGCAAAACGTACAGGCCCTTTTAGGCTAAGCTCTGCGGCTCTTTTCAAAGACGGAACACCCAGTCCTTCAAGGCTATCCACAAGCTTATATTCATCGCTCAGCCTGACAACTGGTGGCTTACCTTCACGTTCTTTGACTAAGGCAATACGCCCGTCTTCAGTAGTCTCATATGCGTCGGAACGCAGCGTGAACAAATCAGCAGTTGTCTTGACTGGTGCAAACCGTGAGCGAGGAACACAAATAGCATCAGCCCCTTTGAAGCACTCGATTGCAGCGCCCATTGCAGTCTCTAGCTGATACACTGATTTCGATGATTTATCTCGAGGATCTACAGTCTTGTTATTTATGATCACAGGAAGCGGAAGGACTCCACCTTTTGCATCTAACTCAGACTTAAGCGACTCAAGATTTACCCAGAGGCTGTTAGTATTGAAATATTGGTGCTTAGCAATATTTTGAAATTCACCAAGATCAGAATCAGGACATTGAGCCACTTCGCGCAGCAAAAGTTGTCCATCCTCTTTACGGATAGCCAAATGGCCACCTTTTTTATCAGCTTCAGTTCGGCGCGTTGCCTCCATTAAAAATGGCTTACCGCTTTCAGCGAAGTAACGCAGGATTCCTGGGTGAAGGACTGCGCCTAAGTTATCAGAATTAGAGACGAATGCGTACTTAACCCCTTCGGATAAAAGTTTATCTAACCAACCTGAACCCGCGATTGCTGGGTAGATATCTCCATGGCCCGGAGGACACCACTCGAGGTTAGAATTTGCTGGATAGTCTACAGGCTCCATCGTCTTAGCATCAATTTTGGGAATCTGATTCTGATGCAGTTCGACTTGTGCCTTAGCTGAAAGGCTTTCGTCTGGATACTGAGCAAGGTGATCTAGAGTGTCTTCAGATGTGCTGAAGCTATTCATCAAAAGAAACTTCACTTGAGCTCCGGTAGTGTTTCGCAAGTAAGAAATCTGATCAACAATGATATCGAGGAATGTGGAGCCATCTTTGACTTCTAGTAAGCTCTTAGCCTTCTGTAAGCCCATGCTCGTCCCTAGCCCACCATTGAGTTTGATCACTACTGTTTTGGCTAACAACTCAGCTGAGAAGGCCTCACCATCTTGGGAAATTTCTTCAAGCTCAGGCAACTTTTCTACCGGCTCGATAGAAGCTTCCGTGATGTCTGTAGAACTTCCACATGCGAGGATCTCGTAATTGCGCTGAAAACTAAGAATAGCAGCTTCGCTGACACCAGCCTGCTCCATTTTTGTTCGAAAAGGGGTAAATGAACTCATCTGTAGGAGATCCATCGCGTATTCTGGCCTTCAAGTCACGCCAGAAATTCACCTCCATTATAAAACCCCGCCTAGACTGCCTCCTACTCGAGTGCAGTCCTATTCTAGTAAAGAGTAACTACTTCAATGACAAAACTCTCACCGATGATCGGCTTTTCTCTTGAAACTTCCAAGTTCCCCGCCAACAGTCACCGCATGAACCAAGAGATCATTCTCGAACGCGAAATCGAAGCCGTGCAGATCCCTAGCGGTGACGCTATCACTCTGCCTGTAGGCACTCCAGTAGTTGTCACTCAAACACTTGGAGGCAGCTACACTGTAGCGACTCAAGCTGGACTCGCTCGCATCTCTGCAACGGACTCAGACGCCCTAGGCATCGACGAAGCGGAAGTCCAAGAGAAGAAGGAATACATAAACGCCCTCAAGGACGCACCACTCGAAGATCAAGTTTGGGGCATGCTCAAGGAAGTTTACGATCCGGAAATTCCAGTCGACATCGTCAACCTCGGTCTCGTTTACGATTGCGTGCTTACTGAAAAGGAAGACGGCAAGACTGAAGTGAACGTGAAAATGACACTCACTGCGCCAGGTTGTGGCATGGGGCCAGTCATCGCAGCTGACGCACAAGCGCGCATCATGTCACTCGACAGTATCGAAGATGCTCAGGTAGACCTCGTTTGGGATCCAGTCTGGAACCAAGACATGATCACTGAGGAAGGTAAAATGAAACTCGGCATGGTCTAATCGATCCCCCCATTGAAATTCTCACAAAAAAGGCGACCTCGATTGGTCGCCTTTTTTATTTGTAAGCTAGAATTTCACTTACCAAATCTCTTATCTAACAATGCCTCGAACTGCACACTGAAATTATTTCCAGCTTCTTCGAAGACCGTGCGGAGAAGCTCAGGATTCTCCACATAAGAAGCCACAGTGTGGGCATTTCGAGAGCGCATCACAATCGACTCGCTAAAGAGCTGTTTGCCCTCCGAGACAAACCAAACACGTATTCCCACAACGGCCTCAAGGTAGGTTTCTTCCCCCCTACGGATCTTACGCTGCAGCCCGTACGCGATGATTTCACCATCAAAATAATGAGGAGATTTTTTTGCCCAACGCCCCCCTAGAAAGCCATTCTCCTTCACCGCAGCAACCGCTCTTTTCTCGATACCTTCCGCAATTTTCGGGTAGACCACTGAGTTCATCTTCTCTAGTTCGGTCTTGTATTGCTTTTGGAACCCCTTTGCTTGCACCTCAAGCATGCCTGCATCTGCAGCTTCTTTAAAAAGCTGGCCAGTGGTACCAGTAGCTGCGGAGCTCGAGAAATTTTCATCTCCGGTGTAAATGAATGGAGCCTTGTGAGTGTGACTCGGTGCTTCGGTGCCATTGATTGGCATTTGGGCGTTCTTATTCACAGAGTGGTCCAACACGCTGACCGAGGTGATCGCGTCTTTTTGCTTCTGCGTTAAACTAACTGAACAACTAGAGAGAACCAGCGCACTGAGCGCCGAAAGAAGGAGATAACTAAAGGAATTTTTCATAGCTGGTCTGAATACCCACACAGCACATACGAACTGTCAATCAGAACCAACCGCTATAGCCCTTGCTATTCGTCGAGTTATTCCCCAGAAATGGCTGTCAACCAACCACGCAATTCATGTCTTTCTCATCCACTGGTCTCAGCGATCTTTTTCTCTCCGCCCTTGATTCCAATGGCCACGACACCCCCACACCCATTCAGCAAGCAGCCATCCCGGCGATCCTGGAGCGTAAGGATGTCATGGGCATTGCAAAAACGGGCTCGGGCAAGACTGCTAGTTTCGTGCTGCCAATTCTACAAAACATTCTCAAGCAAAGCAGCGCTAAGCACCGCGAGCCAGCAACATTAATTTTGGTTCCAACACGCGAGCTCGCCGACCAAGTGCTCGGGGTCATTCGCTATTTCTCCGCTAAGCTTCCTCAGCGGATTAGCTCTCTCGCTATCTACGGTGGATCCTCTATCAATACCCAAATGCAGTCGCTGGGCAAAGTCGACATCGTCGTTGCCACACCTGGGCGTTTGCTCGATTTGATCGATAAAAATGCGCTCAACCTCAATTCAGTTTCCACTCTTGTACTCGATGAAGCGGACAAGATGCTCAACCTCGGCTTCAAGGAAGAAGTCGACAAAATCCTCTCGCTCCTTCCAGCGTCACGCCAAAATCTCCTTTTCTCAGCAACACTCAGCCCAGACCTCTCA
>NZ_JBDOPO010000255.1:0-5559 GCF_039830215.1 Rubritalea sp.
GGGGCTCGAATCTGAGTTGAAAGCACTGGGAGCTGATCATGTCTTGTTAGATAATGGAGACCTCGTCGCAAAGGTCCGCGAGATCTGTGGTGAAAACCTACCCAAGCTAGCCTCTAATGCCGTTGGAGGTGACAGCGCACTACGTCAGATGGACGCACTCGCTGAGCACGGCACGCAGGTCACCTTTGGGGCCATGAGTATGCGTAGCCTCAAAGTCCCTAACAAATTTCTCATATTTAAAGGCATAAGCTTACGAGGACTGTGGATCACCAAATGGATAGCCGCCGCCGAGAGAGGGGAGATAGAAAATGTCTATCAGCAACTCGCTCAATGGGTGGTGGATGGAAAACTGAACCAATCAATAGAGAAGGCCTACAAACCAAGTGAATTGGCCGAAGCGCTGAATCGTTCCCAGCAAGGCAAGCGCCGAGGCAAGGTTTTGCTCGATTGGCAGTAGTTAGAATAGTCGGCCTACGATTGGCCTCGTAGAGTTTTTCTTAGTCTTTGTAGTTGTCGCTATCAACCTCAAACCATGTGCTCTTTTTGATCCCTTTTTTATGGTATGGCGGGGCAAAAGACATCGATTAACTGGGTGAGTTGGTGGGCCTGTAGATGGTGGATATTGCGTGCTTTTGAGGTCAAGGTCTAGACTAGGCCTCTGAGCAAAATGAATTTGGCAGTTTCTTTGAAGAGTACTTTTTCTTCCAGCTCGTTTTCGTGAGGCATCAGGTCGTATTTCCAGACGTCGGTCTTGCCTGTGGCTCTGAGCCACACACCAGTCCTGTCTAAGTGCTCGTGTTGTTTTATTTATTCAGGTTTTTCGAACTTCACTAAACTCACCTCGAAATGGCGTTCAGTGGTCGAGATGTTGCTTAGCTGCTACCTTTTCAACCGCGCTGAGGAAGGCGTCCCCGTTGATGGCTCCATCTTATGGTAGTCGACCTTGGCAAGCATTGGCGCGGCTTGCTACGGCCATGATGCAATGACACGCACGGCTTAGTCCAAGAAAACCAGGGACCAAGGTGCGGATGAAGTTACGGCGATTGTGATCGTCGATAGCGAGAATCTAGCGTAGATCGAAGGCGGGATGCAGAGTTTACTCAGCGAGCAGCTTCTTTAAGCTTGGAGCAATCGCATCGGCGTAGCCTTTGATGCCCGCGCAGCAGTCTTGTTGGATTCTTCACTGCGGTGGCCCACATTGTTGGTGCTATCATTATGACTATGACTATGACTATGACTATGACTATGACTATGACTATGGCTTTAGGCTTGATCCCGTCGAGCTCACGATCGTTGCGACGCCAGAGTTCGTGTTAAGTGAGCTCACCCGCATAACCTAGGTTGAGAGCAGTGTAGGGCGCATAGTTTTCTTTCCATAGGGATTTTTCTTTATTTTCCAATGCGTGGGTAATGGAGTCTCCGAGGAAAACTAGTTGTGCATCACCAAGCCCTTTCTTCTCTTGTAATTTTGCCTTATGTCGCGGCATCCAGCATTTGTGGTCACTTTGTTATTTGAGTGACGCGCGTAGTTGAAAGCTTAGTGTCTTCTTTGGCTGGAGCTGGAGTGATGATCAAGGCGAGGCTGAGGAATAGGTATTCCGTAGTAAGCTAGTGTTAGAAGGCTACTCAAAGGGATTCCTCGTTATTATGTGGGCTGATGAAGTGCTGGAGTCACTCCATCCACTTCGCCAAAGCGATCTCTAGAGAATCAGACTTTCTAATGAGGAAGGAATCGGAGGCGGCGAGGGTGGCTCGGTCGCCCATGGAGTTCTGGATATGGATCAAGACCTTGGTTTTACCTGGGTTACGTTGGAGAATGTCCCTTATTTCGTGGAGATCATTTATGTCGTGCTTAGAGGTCCAGAGAGTGATGTTGAGAGCTTTTTTATCAGATCCAGTGACACGTTTCCCTGCGAGGCCCTCGATCTTGGATCCTGAGACACGGCGTGATTCAGGGTTCCGATCGTCTTCTTGAACGTTAGCGAAGAGGCGGATGACGCTGCCGGGTTCTAGCAAACCTTCTTCGCGTGCTGGTGTGTAGCTCTCGCTCCAGGCGAGGACTTCTTTGGTTCCTGTGAAATCTTCGAGGTGAATAACACCGAACGGTTTACCAGCCTTGGTGACCTTGTGTTCGATGTGTTTGACCATGCCTGCGAGGCGTGGGCGCTTTTTACGGTCGTTTAGATCGAGCTCTTCGATGAGGCCGATACGGGTGTACATGTCAGCATCGATAATACCACGGTAGGCATCGAGTGGGTGACCTGAGATGTAAAATCCTAGTAGTTCTTTTTCAGTATCAAGGCGTTGCTCTTTTGGCCATTCCATCAGGATACGTGGTGTATCCTCTGGCTCAGGTGCGGAGCCGAAATCGACGGTGTCGAAAAGTGAGACCTGGCCTGAGGCGCGGTCTTTGTGGGATGAAGAAGCTGAGGCTATGACGTTCTCGATTCTAGCGTCTAGACTGGAGCGATTTTCTTTGGTCCAGTCAAAGGCTCCGGCTTTCACGAGGTTCTCGAGAATGCGTTTGTTGACAGCTTTGGTGTCCAGTCTGTTAGAAAAGTCTTCCATCGACGCGAATGGCCCGTTGGCCTCACGGTCAGCAACAGCAACTTTCATAGCACCTTCACCAACGTTCTTGATGGCGGAGAGACCGTAGCGGATGGCCATTTTCCCTGAAGCAAGCTTCTCAGGACTGAAGCGGAGGTTGGATTTGTTGACGTCGGGTGGGAGGACCTCGATCTTCATGTTGTGGCATTCCGCGATGAAGACGGCAATTTTCTCGGTATTGTTGATCTCATTAGAGAGCAATCCACAGAGGAATTCTACTGGGAAGTTAGCTTTGAGGTAGGCGGTCCAGTAGGAAATGTGACCGTAGCAAGCGGAGTGGGATTTGTTAAAACCATAACCAGCAAAGCCAGCGATCTTGTCGAAAATCTTGTTGGCATTCTTTGCATCGATTTGGTTAGTCTCGGCAGCGCCTTTGACGAAAATCTCACGCTGTTTGGCCATCTCGGACGGCTTCTTCTTACCCATGGCACGACGCAGAATATCCGCACCACCGAGCGAGTATCCTGCGAGAACTTTAGCGGCATTCTGCACCTGCTCCTGGTAGATCATAACACCATAGGTGTCGCCACAAATGGTCTCTAGCAGAGGGTGTTCATAGTCCACTGTGGTGATGCCTTTTTTCACCGAGATCATCTCGTCGATATACTGCATCGCACCTGGACGATAGACGGCTAAAAGGTCAATCACGTCTTCGATCTTGTCTATTCCGTATTTCTTACAGGTCTCGACCATTCCACCGGATTCCAGCTGGAACACACCCATGGTTTCACCACGGTTGAGGAGAGCTAGGGCTGGGACGTCATCGAGTGGGACTTTTGTGATGTCAAATCCTGGTGTGTGTGGGGTGATGTGATCCACAGCGTCCTGAATGACTGTTAGGTTTTTGAGCCCTAGGAAGTCCATTTTGAGTAGCCCGATCTCCGTGATAGCTCCCATGTCTGCCTGTGAAACTACTTCACCTTCTTTCGCGCGAGCGAGTGGCACGTGGCGGTCGAGGTCGCCATCACCAATCACCACACCCGCGGCGTGAACACCGGTGTTACGTTTGAGTCCTTCTAACTTAATGGCGTATTTCCAGAGTTCTTGGTAGGTGCTAGAGGCGGCAATGATGTCTCGGAGTTCTTCTTTAAGGTCGTATTCCGCTTGGAGCTTTACTCCTGGGGCAGTTTCTATCTGCTTAGCTATTTGAGCTGCATCTCCAAAAGAAACACCCATCACGCGGGCAACATCACGCAGCACAGATTTGGCACCGAGAGTACCGTAGGTGATGATGTGGCAGACACAGCGTTCGCCGTACTTTTTACGCACGTAATCGATGACCTCTGGTCGACGGGTCTGACAGAAATCAATATCGACGTCGGGTGGTGACACACGTTCCGGGTTGAGGAATCGCTCAAAAAGTAGTCCAAAACGCATTGGGCAGATATCGGTGATCTGCATTGCGTAGGCTACTAGCGATCCTGCAGCAGAACCACGACCAGGACCGACTGGTATATCTTGGTTGAGTGCCCAAACGATGAAGTCTGCTGTGATCAGGAAGTAGGATGCAAAACCAAGACTATTGATAATGTTTACTTCGTACTCAAGTCGTTCATCGAGTATTTTCCAGACGCCTTCGACATCGGTATCGTAGATACCACAGAGTTCTTGGATTTTTTCCTCAGGGTAGCGCATTTCAACACCCTCGCGGCAAACCTTCTTGAAGTACTCCTCACGTGGGCTGCCATCGGGGGATTCGAACTGCGGGTACTTGTCCGAGCTAGTCGGGTCTAGGATTAGCTCGACATTACATTTTGCAGCAATCTCTAAGGTGTTGTCACAAGCTCCAGGGATGTCTTTGAAAATCTCGCGCATTTCGGCAGGGGACTTGAAGTAGACTTGGTCCGAGTAACTCTTACGGTTTTCATCAATAATAAGGCAGCCCTCACCTATGCAAATAAGCACGTCGTGGGCTTCGTGCTCATCTTGCTTAAGAAAGTGGATATCATTGGTGGCGACGACTTTGAGATCAAATTCGGCAGCCAGCTGGCGCAGGGAGGCAATAATCGCTGGCTGAGTCTCGAGCGCGTGGTCCATTAGCTCGATATAGAAATCGTCAGCACCGAAAATGTCTTTGAGCTCGGCGACTTGCGCGCGCGCTTGCTCCATATCATTTTTCTCTAACCATTCGTGGATAGGACCATCATCATCGCCTGATAAGCAGATAATGCCTTCGGAAAATTCGCGCAGTGTTTCGCGATCGACACGCGGTTCGCCGAAGTAGTCACCATCGAGGTGGCCACGTGAGACGAGTTTGGTTAGGTTGTCCCAGCCGGTTTTATTTTTAGCGAGGAGAGTGAGGTGGGTCGAGCGCTTACGGCCTGGGATGTCTTTCTTTGAAGTGAGCGCAGCTGGAGCGAGGTAGATCTCACAGCCAAGGATCGGTTTGATTCCTTCATTTGTCATTTTCTGGTAGAACTCAACGGTCCCGAAAAGGTTGCCGTGATCGGTCATGGCGACCGTGCTCATCCCATTATCTTTGACTGCTCCAGCTAGCTCCTTAATACGGACGATTGAGTCTTTTATGGAGTATTCTGTATGAACGTGAAGGTGAACGAATGAGTCTGACATAAGGCTCGCGCAGCTTGGGGAATAGCGGGTGCGGATGCAATCAAAAGTGAGCTGAAGAAGCAGAAATTAGACAAAGAAAAAAGCCTGCCATTGCACGGTGGGCTTGATGGGCGGGAACTTTTATTTTTGGGAGAGTTATTCGGGGGGTGTTTTTATCATTCAAGCTTCTTATTGTACGAGGGATCAAATAGTCGTCCGGCCTGGTATTTATGAATGTAAAAGACCATTTAACATTGTTCAACTTATTCACAATAAGCTTGGATTCAACCTGGAAGTGCACCTTGTTAGTTAGGTGTTAAAAACATAAAGTTTGGGGTCTTTCTGTCGAGTACTTTACGAGGTCTGCTGTTTAGCTTTCTCTCAACTTCAGCTATTTGATCG
>NZ_JBDOPO010000258.1:0-5552 GCF_039830215.1 Rubritalea sp.
GTGGTTAAGGACATTGCTCAGCTGTATGAAAATATGGAGAATTGGAAGGACGCACACGCGTTTTATGATTGGGCTTACCAGATAAGTAACGGGGACACTGCTTTGAAACTCAAGGCTGGTCAGATAGGTGACCGTGTGGCCAATGAGAAAATGAAAGAGCTCGAAGAGCAGCTCGAGGCAGATCCAAATAATGACGAACTTCGTGCGCAAGTGGTTGCCGCTCGACAATCATTGGCTAAAGCCTCTGTGGTTGAGGCAGAAAGACGCGTCGAGCAAAACCCTACTGATCCTCAGCTACGCTTTGAACTTGGATCAGCTCTCTATAATTCTGGAGCTTATAGTGAAGCCATTCCACACTTGCAGCAAGCTACACGTAACCCCCACATTAGGACACGCGTATTGCTTACACTAGCGCGTGCTTTTGATGGTAAGTCTATGTTTGACCTTGCTATCAAACAGTTGTCTGATGCCCTAGCTGACTTACAGGCAATGGACTCAACGAAGAAAGAAGTTCTTTACGAAAAAGGCCTGATTCACGAGAAGATGGGAGTGAAAGTAGACGCTCTGGAGTGTTTTAAGCAAATCTACGAAGTTGACTACGGTTATCGTGATGTGGCGAATCGTGTGGAGTCATCCTACAGCTAGTACTGCGTTTTCAAAGAGCTCCAAGGGGCAGCTTAGAGCTTTTTTGAGACAAATTATTCAAGAATAGTCCTAAATAAGTGTTGCGTAGACGAGATATCTAATGATCATGCGCTCGCAGTAAGTTGCCAGAATTAATGGAGCTTGCTTCAGATTTAATCAACAAAGGAGAAACGTTATCGCAGCAAAACCAAGAAGAGGCGGTCGCCGCCCAAATAGAAGACCAGGCGGAGGAGCTAGTGGCCGGTTTAAGAAAAAGGAAGAAGATACACGTGAGGATAAGTCTGTAGAGATTGAAGGTACGATCAAGGTTGTTCTTGCTGGTACTATGTTCCGAGTTGAACTTGCTGGTGGCCACGAGGTGTTAGCACATATTTCAGGGAAAATGCGTAAGCGTTTCATTCGTCTGGTTGTTGGTGACCGCGTGCGTATGGAGATGTCTCCTTACGATACTACAAAGGCGCGCATCACCTTCCGTATTGGTTAATTTATAAGAGATTTTAGCACCATTTCGCATGCTTAGGTACTACAGTTACAAAGGATGTGGCACTTGCCGTAAGGCAAAGAAGTGGTTGACAGAGAGTGCCGTCGAGGTGGAGGAGATCGCTATTCGCGAGACTCCCCCTTCGATCGATGAACTAAAGTTGGCTTTGAAGAGTGGCCTCACTCTCAAAGCTCTTTTTAATAGTTCGGGCGGGGATTATCGCGAGTTGGGGGTAAAGGACCTTCTTCCAACGCTGACCGAGCAAGAAGCTCTGGAAATGCTTCATAGTCGAGGAAATTTGGTGAAACGTCCATTTCTAGTTTCCTCAAAAGGGGCTCTGGCTGGCTTTAAACTCGCAGAGTGGGAACAGTTTTTTCTTTAGACCTGACTTTTTAGGCTTAGTCGAGTTACAGAGATCTGCTAGTTTTTGTATTGATGTTTTTTGAGAGTGGGCAGCAGGTATTTTTGGCGATCTTGATGATCGTCGTTTTTGTTGCATTCGTCAGGGAGTGGCTTTCAACAGAGTTGGTTGCTATCGGCGGTTTAGTGGCATGTATTTTTTCAGGAGTACTATCAGTCACCCCAGGAGCGGAGAATAATGCCTTATTAGTGTTTTCCCATCCTGCGCCGATCACAGTGGCGAGCATGTTTATTTTAAGTGCAGCTCTTGATCGTACGGGTGTGATTGATTCCTTAGGTAGCTGGTTTGAGAGATTTGCTGGAGGGAGCCCACTTCGCATGTTGGTGGTCATGTTGATACTGGTTTCGAGTTTGTCTGGATTCGTCAATAACACTCCGGTGGTAGTGGTTTTCATGCCCATAGTATTGGGGATTTGCAGACGTAAAGACTACAAGGCGTCACACTTTTTGATTCCACTTTCCTATGCCGCGGTGGCTGGAGGAACGATGACTGTCATTGGTACTTCGACGAATCTAGTGGCTGCGGGTATAGCCAACAAGGTGATGAAACCATTCACTATGTTTGAGATTACTCCACTGGGGTTGACCTTTGTGGTGGTGACTTTTTTCTACATGGTGACGATAGGCCGAAGGCTCTTGCCCGACCGTACAACTTTGGCTGCGTTGATCGATAATGAGACGAGCAGGGAGTTTATTACGCATGCCTTTGTTAAGGAGAATTCCCCGCTAGCCGGGCAGCTATTTCCTGATTCAGAATTAGCAAAAATTAAGAAAGCTAGAGTGATAGAAGTCCGCCGAAATGGAGCTCGAATGCTGGAACCGTTGCCTAAGATTCGTTTTGAGACTGGTGATGAAATAGTTTTCAAAGGTGGGGTTCAAGCCCTGATGGGTATCAAAAACAATACGGACGTTGATGTCCGTGGCGAAGAAAGGCTGGGGCTGGAAGATGTCCGTATTGAGTCGGCTGTGTTGATGGAGGGTATTTTAGGACCTGAGTCGTCACTAGCTGGTAAAAACCTAAAAGAGCTCAACTTTCGTCAGCGCTTCGGAGTGCTCATATTAGCAGTGCATCGCAAGGGTGAGAATCTTCGCGAACGCTTTGAGGATGAGCGTTTGAGGTTTGGTGATACCTTGCTTGTTCAGGGCCCCTCAGAGAAAATGCAGCGCCTTTTTCAGCAGAAAGATTTCATTAACCTCAGTGCTCCTAAGCATCAAGAGAGTCGTGCGCACAAGGCGCCATTCGTGTTGATCTCGCTAGCCTTATTTATTGTGGTTGGTGCACTTGGGGGGAATTGGGGAATTCCAGCAGTACCAACTGTGCTTTTGGCTATGTGCTGCGCTTTTGGTGTTTTGGTGACACGCTGCCTTGACCCAATTGAAGCTTTCCAGGCGATCGAGTGGAAAGTTGTGTTCATGATTTGTGGGATGCTAGGGCTCGGGATGGCCATGTCCCAGAGCGGTCTCGCAGCAAACACCGCACGTGCTGTGGTTGGGATTGTCGACGGCATTGATTTCGTGGATGCAGGAGTGAAACCTTACATCATGTTGGCAGCCTTTTATCTCTTAGCAAATGTTCTCACTGAAATGATATCAAATAATGCTGTTGCAGCTTTGCTCACCCCCTTATCTATTTATGTGGGGATTCAGATGGGAGTGGACCCTAGACCCTTCGTAGTGTCAGTAATGTTTGGTGCATCAGCGAGCTTCTCAACTCCAATCGGATACCAGACTAACACGTTTGTGTATGGTGCTGGAGGTTATAAGTTTAGTGACTTCTTTAAGGTGGGTTTCCCACTCAATTTAGTCTTGTGGATTGTGGCGAGTATCATGATCCCAGTGCTCTGGCCATTTTAGAGAGCTTAGTTGCTCGGTCTGTGTGGCTCAAATGTTGTGGTGCGCGTGTAGGCTCGAGCTTTTGCTAATTTTACTGCCTTTTTCTGCAGGTGCTCTTGCATTCTGAATACGCTAGTTTTTCCCTTGGGATTAACGCGTTCCGAGCTGCCATCTTCCAATATTCGGTGTGCTTGTTGGTTGTCTTTGAATGCGGCTTGAAGAATTTCGGAGATTTGGGATTTGATGTCCTTATCGACGATTGGAATCATGAGTTCCACACGCTTTTCAAGGTTCCGAGTCATCCAGTCGGCTGAAGAGATAAATATGAGGTTATCTCCACCTTGGTAAAATTGAAAAATTCTAGAGTGTTCGAGGTAGTAATCGATGACTGAAGTGACTTCGATGTTTTTAGCTTCTGGATGCGAGCCGGTCTTGAGACAGCAAATACCGCGGATGTTGAGCTTGATTTTAACTCCAGCTTTGGAGGCTCTATAGAGTGCATCAATAATCTCTTTATCCTGCAGCGAGTTTACCTTAGCGGTGATATATGCTTTTTCACCTGATTTGGCACGGGAGGATTCACTAGCGATGAGCTCAAGTAGGCGCTTCTTCATGTGGGTTGGAGCTGGCAGAAGGTGATTTGTTGTGACGAGCTTTGAGCGTCCGGTGATGGCGTTGAATACAATTGATGCATCGGCGCCAAACTTACTATTTGCGGTGAGGATGGATGCATCGGTGTAGAGTCGTGCCGTCGTCTCGTTGTAGTTACCTGTTCCGAAATGGCAGTAGCGTTTGATAGATCCCGCTTCTTTTCTGAGGATTAAAGTTATTTTAGCATGGGTTTTTAGCCCCTTTACTCCGTAAACAATCTGAACTCCTGCACGCTGGAGTTCTTCAGCTCTATGCAGGTTTCTAGCTTCGTCAAAGCGAGCCTTTATTTCTACAAGAACTGTCACTTGTTTGCCATTCTCAGCAGCTCTAATGAGAGCATCAATGATGCGAGAGTGTTTTGCCGTGCGGTAGAGGACTTGTTTGATCGCTAGAACTCCGTCGTCTTTTGATGCTTCTTCAATGAGGCGGATGACTGGGTCAAAACTTTGGTACGGGTGATAGAGTAGGATGTCACCCTTTGAAATCTCATCAAAAATAGAATTTTGGAAATCAATGCTAGTGGCTGCTTGGGGCTCCCAGGAGGGGGCTTTGAGATCTTCATAGCCAGAGATGAATGCGAGCTGCATGAAGTCGCTAAGGCATAATGGTCCGTTGATTCTGTATACTTGCTCAATGCTGGCCCTGGACAAGGAAAGTACAGTTTTTTCTAGCAGTCTGGAGCCTGTAGCACTCATCTCAACACGTACAGTGTTGCTAGTTTTCCTAGCTGAGAGGACTTCCTCCATTTCTCCAGCTAGGTCGATTGCGTCTTCTTCCTGAACCGCGATGTCTCCATTACGCGTTATTCGAAACACCGTGTGTGCTCTAACAGTTTCACTAGGGAAAAGGATATTAGCAAAATACGCAATGGCGTCTTCAGTGGGGATGACATACTGGGTGCCGAGTTCTTCCACCTGAATGAATCGGTCAATGCCTTCCGTTATAGGTATGAGTACGGTACGTTGTTTGTTTTTTTTACTTTTCATAACACAGGCAACAATGAGTGTCATGGCTGGTAGTGTTAGGGCGGGGTGATCATCTTCCTTGGTGTGTTTCTCTACGGCTAGTGGTGTGAGTAGGGGGAAAATGTTTTTTTCGAAGCGGCGATGCGCTTGCTCTTTGATGTGTTTTGGGAGTTTCTTTGGGGATCGGATCTGGATCTTGTTTAGTTCTAAATCTGGGAGTAACTCGTTATTGAATAGTGTGTACTGTTCGGTTACTTGATTTTTTATGCGCTTGCGAACGGCCGCGAGTTGTTGCACTGGCGTCATTCCAGAGATATCTCTTTTTCTTGATCCTGTGCTTTTAAGGAGGGTGAGTCCTCCGACTCGCACTTGGAAAAATTCGTCCATGTTAGAGGCGCTTATGGCTAGGAATTTTAGTCGCTCGAGTAGAGCCTTATCTTGCCGTTGCGCTTCACTTAGGACTCGTTGGTTGAACTCAATCCAA
The DNA here is from genome assembly GCF_039830215.1 of Rubritalea sp. Taxonomy (NCBI): domain Bacteria; kingdom Pseudomonadati; phylum Verrucomicrobiota; class Verrucomicrobiia; order Verrucomicrobiales; family Rubritaleaceae; genus Rubritalea; species Rubritalea sp. The sequence continues at coordinate 5,480 of NZ_JBDOPO010000258.1, forward strand.
GAGAGTTCTCTGTTTATGTAGCTGAAGGACATGGTAGTTTAGCTAAGTTTGTCCTCTATGAGGTTAATTTCTA
>NZ_JBDOPO010000183.1:0-5494 GCF_039830215.1 Rubritalea sp.
AAAACAACAAAAAATAGCAGCTTCAGCCCTAACCTAAATGAGCTTTTACAGACAAAAACTTGCGCAGCATTTCTCTGGTAATCCGTGGTGGGGTGTCTATTTCATCTATGTGTCTTTGCTTAAAAGAATATTGCTAGTCTTACTGAGTGCTCTACTAGGAGTACTTTGTTTTCCACCAATTTCTTTCTCATTTTTATCGGTCGTTGCGTGGTTTCCATTATTACTTGGGATTAGCGGGGCGCCCGTTAAAGTGGCAACACGTCTAGGCGTATTGCATGGACTTGTTTTCTACGGTGCAACGTTGTCTTGGCTAACGGAGGTTTTTGAAGCTACTCCCTATATGGTTGTGCCTTTAGTTTTTATGATGGCGTCCTTTACGGGAGTCTTTTGCTTATTGGTTAGTTATTCTTGCAGTTTATATAGAGTTAGATGGTGGTATTCATTTCTATATGCAGCTCTGTGGACGGGAATAGAATTTTTTAGAGCTGAGTTGTTTCCGTTAGGGTTTCCGTGGATGACTCCAGGGCTTGGGCTTGGGCCTACCGTATTGACGCCAATCATCGGTGTATATGGAGGAGGCTTTCTGATTGTCCTTGGTTGCAGTCTACTGATTCAGGATCGACAAAGAAAATGGGGGCTGGCTGTATTAATTCTGATGCTTGTAGCTAGTGTCTTAGTAAAGCCCGATACTGATTCAGGTCAGAAAGTTCGGGTTCTAGCATTACAGTCCGAAAATGGCTTTTTAGAGAGTTATCTCGAGATGATTGCTGAGTGCGAGAAAGAAGTGGAAGTCATCTTGCTGCCTGAGTATGCGTTCGGGCGGGATGTTCGGGAATCTAAGCACATTTGGAGGGCTCTGACTGACTTAGCAACGGCACGAAACGCGATAGTGATAGTAGGTACTATGACTGAAGTTGAAGATTATTGGTACAACACTGCTTTAAGTTTGACTGATGATGGAGTGGCTGGCGTGCACTATAAGAATTATCCTGTGCACTTTTTTGATGATGGCAGGGCTGGGGAAGAAGCAAAATCTTTGCAAGCTAAGGGGCTGAGTTTCGGTACGCCAATTTGTTTTGATAATGATTATGAGGGAGTTGTCAGGAGAATGACAGCAGACGGAGCCACTTTTTTTGCTGTGCCCAGTCTCGATGCTGAAAGTTGGACTGAGCGGGAACATTGGCAACATGCGGAGCTATTTAGACACAGAGCGGCCGAGAATGGACGTTGGATGGTTGTTTCGACGGGCTCTGGAATCACTCAGCTGATCGATGCTCACGGTGTTAGGCGCGAATGGCTGAAGCCTATGGAGAATGGATGGATGCATGTTGAATTACCAATTAGGACTACTCAGACAGTCTACACTCGATTCGGATGGCTATTTCCTTGGGCTATGTTGACTGTTTCTGGTGCTTGGATAGTTATTCTTGTGTGTAAGTGTGTACAACGATTGTGGGGATGCCGCAGAAATTGAGTTGATGCTCATAGTGAGTTACGCTACCGATTTTGCATGCAAGACGCTCCGTATCAAGTCCTTCTTTACTACCTCTATGTCGACATCGAAAATCCAGAGGTGTACCGAGATTCCCACCGCACGTTATGTGAGAAGCTAGAGCTGAGAGGGCGAGTTATTGTTGGTAAAGAGGGGATCAATGGAACTCTTTCCGGAACGACTGAGAATTGCCAAAAGTATAAGGATGCTATGAAGAATGATGCGCTGACATCAGCGATCGAGTTCAAAATCGACCCTGAACAAGACCATGTGTTCCCTAAGCTTTCAATCAAGGCTCGTGACGAGATTGTGACTTTAGGTTTGGGTGAAGATGACTTTTCTCCAAATGATTGCACCGGCAATTATATGGAGCCTAAAGAATGGTGTGAAGCTATCAAGGATCCTAATGCTGTGATTATTGATGCGCGAAATGACTATGAGTGGGATCTAGGTCATTTTAAAAATTCAATACGCCCACCAGTTCCTGCATTCCGTGACTTACCTGAATGGATTCGCGACAACCGAGAGAAGTTTGAAGGAAAGAAAATTTTGACCTATTGCACAGGCGGAATTCGCTGTGAAAAGTTTAGTGGTTTTCTTGTTAAAGAGGGTTTTGAAGATGTGAGCCAACTACACGGAGGTATTGTTAAATACGGTAAAGATTCTGAAGTCCAAGGGGAAGATTTCGATGGCCAGTGCTATGTGTTTGATGAACGTATCGGAGTTCCAGTGAATCAAGTGAACCCAAAAGTAGTAGCACATTGTGTGAGTTGCGGAAGTCCAAGTGAGCGATATGTGAACTGCAAGAATAAGGCATGTAATGCTCAACACTTTTGTTGCGAAGACTGCGAGGCTGAAACCAAGCGCTGTTGCTCTGATGCTTGCCTTGATGTTTACACGGTGAAATACGAAGGAGTGGTGAAGTAAGCTTTACCTTTTTTCTCAGCCGTGCAGGTTTCCTGTATGCCGCGTTTGATTCCATTATTACTGAAAATTTCACTGCCCTTGATTGTGATCGACCAGATCACAAAGTGGTGGGTTGTCTTTAATTTTAAGCAACCATATTTGCCATTCCAAGTGTTCCCTTACTTACCTCCTCGTGGTGAGTTTCAGGGGAAGTATTGGTTGGCTAGTAATCATGTTGAGTCAATTCCGGTCATCGACGGGATTTTTAACATTAGTCGGGTACACAATCAGGGTGTAGCCTTCGGCTTTGGCAACGGAAGCGCCTGGGCCCCTGTCGTGTTTCTTATTGTTCCGTTTGTCGCTTTGATCGTGGTGAGTTTGCTTTGGAAAAAAGGCGTTTTTGAGGGGATTGCGAAGTGGTCAGCTCCTTTGTTAGTCGCTGGAATTATTGGCAATTTGATTGACCGTCTAACACAAGGGTTTTTCTTGAAGGGCTACGAGGCAGAGAGTTTTTGGACACGTCTAAGTGAAGGATACGTGGTAGACTTCATCGATGTCACAATCCCCCTTATCGACTACCGGTGGCCTTCATTCAACGTGGCTGATAGTTGTATCTGTATTGCTGCAAGCCTTCTTTTTCTTTCAGCGTTTAAGGCTGAAGAAAAGAAACCTAAGAACGGCGTTTAATGCTTATCAGCGAGCCAACTAATAGCTTGCTCTCTAGTGGTAAGTTTACCTTCAAGTTGTTCGTTTTGTATGGCCTCTAATAGAGGTTTGAACTCAGGTCCGGGTTTGTAGCCGAGAGCGATTAAATCTTTTCCGGAGAGAAGAGGTTTCGGTATGAGTGGTTCCGCAGCGAACTCCTCCTCTTTAGCGCGCAGAAAATCGTAGTTCTCAGTGATTCCGTTGCTACTTCCGCAGTCTACGCGATGGAGTTCCATTTCTTGTTGGTAGGTTGGCCTAGCCATAAAGCGTTTCACTTTTGACGTCTTCATGAACCGAACATTCATGAAGTTCATGTGGTTTTTTACCATAGCACAGACTTCCTCGATTGTTTTGTTGGAGTATTTGAGGCGTCTGAGTATTACTTCCGCCATTTCGGCACCCACTTGGTCGTGGCCGCTGAAGCGTATGCGGTCTTCAGCTGGGTTGTAGCTGTACGTAGCTGGCTTACCTATGTCGTGTAAGAGTACGGCTAGACAAAGCTCAAGAGTGGGTTCACCACTGATCATATTAAGCATTATTTTTGTATGAACGTAGACGTCACCTTCCGGGTGGAATTGGGGTGGTTGCTCACAGCCTATTAGGTCTAAAACTTCTGGGACACAGTAGCGAATCAGTCCTGATTTGATCATCAGATCTAATCCTCGTGCGCGAGCTTTATGGAGAAGAATTTGGTTAAACTCAGCTTGTATGCGTTCGATAGCTATGTGTTCGAGTAGATGAGCATTCTCGCAAATGGCTGTCCAGGTCGCGGGTTCAATTTCGAAATTGAGTTTAGTAGCAAAGCGGATGGCCCGCATCAAGCGTAGGGCGTCTTCTTGAAATCGCTCGAGAGGGTTGCCTATGGCTCGAATGATTTTTTGCTCGAGATCAACGGTTCCATTGACGAAATCTATGATCTCATTAGTGAGGGGGTCTTGGAAAAGTCCATTGACTGTGAAATCGCGTCGAGCAGCGTCTTCCTGTGGTGATGAATAGGTTACTGAGGTAGGTCGCCTATTGTCAGAGTAAGTTCCGTCAGTGCGAAATGTGGCGACTTCAAATGACAAGCCATGTGCCCGCACAAGAATCACACCGAAGTGTGCTCCTATAGGGTCAGATTTAGGAAAAAGTTTGAGAACTTGCTTGGGAGTTGCGGAAGTCGCAAGGTCGAAGTCATTAGGAGTCTTGTTGAGCAAGGTATCCCGAACGCAACCGCCAGCGAAGTAGCAAGTGTGACCTTCTAAATGAAGTGTGTGTGCTATTTTTTGAGCGGCTTTGAGGAAATTATGCATAGTTTTGGGAAAGAAATTGTGTACTTAATGTATTTGGGGATTGCGTGCTCAGTTTGTCGAGTTTGAATATCGGCACCATGACATTGCTTTTACCTTGGACCCATCCCTTATACGGTATCACAGCTTTACTTTTAGGGGCAGCTATAGGGTCATTTTTGAATGTTGCCATTTACAGGCTTCCACGTGGTTTGTCAGTCAATGTTCCTAAGCGTAGTTTCTGCCCTGTGTGTAAAAAACCAATACCAATGTGGCGGAATATCCCTTTAGTGACTTGGCTATTGCAACGAGGGAAGTGTGCTGAGTGTGATTGCTCGATTCCGGTGCGTTATTTTATAGTGGAGTTGCTCACCGCGTTGGTCTGGGGGGGCAGTTGGTTGTATTTTGATGACCCATCGGTGGCTATTTTCTTTATGCTGTTGAGTTCTATTTTTATTGTGATCTCTGCTATTGATATTGAATTGATGGTGATTCCTCGCCAGTTGACTATTAGTGGAAGTATTTTGGGCTTGAGTATGGCTGCTTGGCATCCCGAGTTTTTCGGAGAGACAGAATGGACCCGTGGTTTGCTGAAGTCCTGTTTTGGTTTTGCTATAGGTTGGGTGAGTCTGTGGCTGGTGGTTTTGCTAGGGAAATTGGCTTTTGGAAAGCAATCCTATGTCTATGAAAAGCAAACTGCATGGATGCTAAAAGAGCCTGAATCAGACGAAGAAGAATTGTGTTTTGTCTTTGGTGAAGAAGTCATTGGCTGGTCAGATATTTTTTACCGTAAGACTGATAAACTGTTGATCGATGATCTGAAGTTTGTCCGAGTGGATGGAGTTGAGGTAAAGGCTGATCTGGTTGAAATCTGCAATAACCAAGTAAAGGTCGATGGTGAGGTCTACTCTATAGAGAAGTTGAGGTCACTTGACGGTGAAGCCCGCAGAGCGATCGTGCCCAGAGAGGCAATGGGAATGGGAGATGTGGACCTGCTCGGTATGCTTGGTGCGTGTTTGGGCCCAGCCTCGTTGTTGCTAACCATTTTTGCAGCTTGTATGGTTAGCATTGGCTGGGCTGGATTTAACAGCCTAGGTTTTTGCAAGGAGATGCAGGTTGGGCC
>NZ_JBDOPO010000141.1:0-5435 GCF_039830215.1 Rubritalea sp.
CAGCTCTCCAACTACGGAGTAAACCAACAAACAACCCTCCCTCGTAGGCCAGCTAGCAGATCATCAACAAAACTAAGAATTTACTCGCAACGCAACCGAGACCACTTCAGACTTTGGGTGAAAGTGCCATCATTGGAGTCTCCGCCGTGGTCACGAAGGACGTGCCCGCCTACGGTACCGCTGTCGGGATTCCAGCCACAGTGATTAACATTAAAACTCCAGATTCTCCATGAAAATTCTAGTCCTTTACCCTTATGTGCCATGGCCTCTTGATCGAGGTACCTTTCAGCGCACCTTCCACCTGCTGAAGAGGATAGCCACGCGCCATGAAGTCGACTTTGTGGCATTTTCTGAGCCCGATGGTAGTGAAGAATCCAAAAAGGAAGTGTTCGAGGAGTTTTGCCAATCCGTCGAATTGCTTCCATTCCAACATCCTGAGTGGCAAAAGCTCTTTCCCAATCGATTGTTTAACCCGCTACCGACCAATGTGCAGTATTGGCAACAGAGCAAGATTGCTAGCTTCATTGATCAAAAAATAGAGCAGGAAGTTTATGATCTCGTGCATCTCTGTGACTTGGTGTTGATGCCCTACATATTCAAGCATCGAGACAACGTACCATTCGTAGTGGATCGTAGCCGAGTCGATTTGCAATTTCAGCTGATGGAGCATCAGAACCTTCGCTTTAGTACTCGTCAGAAGTTATTGCGTTATGAAAGCTATGCGAAACTTTGGTTCTACGAGCGCAAGCTGGCGAAGCATACGCTCCAAGAAATCGTCTGTGGGCCAGACGATAAGTCCTTCATCCACAAATATATTGACAGGGTTGCCCCGGTCCTCGTCGTCGCCAATGGAGTAGATTTGGAGTATTTTCATCCAGATGCGGTTGATGAACAGAGGGATCCAGATCCCACCATTATGTTTTGTGGTGCGATGGATTACAGCCCGAATGTCGATGCTCTCAAGTGGTTTTTCGGCGAAGTGTATGCTAAACTTATTAAGAGAGTTTCTTCTCTAAAGATTCTGATTGTCGGTCGCAGTCCGATCCCTGAAATTCAGGCCTATGATAGTCTTCAGGGCGTTACAGTCACTGGAAGGGTTCCAGATGTGAGACCTTATTATCGTCGGGCTTGGCTGCAAATCGTGCCTTTGAGGATAGGGGGGGGGACACGCTTAAAAATTGTTGAATCCCTAGCCATCGGGACGCCGGTTATCTCTACTACCATTGGAGCTCAAGGTCTAGACCTGAAGCATGGTCGCCAGATTTTACTCGCAGATGATGCCTCCGCCTTTGTCGAGGAAACGGTCAGAGCTATAGAAGATGAGGCGTTGAGAATGAATCTTGAGAGCGAAGGAATGTCTGTAGCGAATGAGCGCTTTGGCTGGAAAGCGATAGGAGATCGTCTTGCAGAACATTACGAAAACTTGATTTAATTATGCAGAGATACCCCCAAGCCGTTTCTATTATCATGCGCAGCTTCAATGAATGCTGGGCAATCCAAGCTTCTATTGATGCAGTCTTCCAGCAAGATTTTGATGGAGAGATTGAGTTGATCATCATTGACTCGGGATCGAGCGATGGATCGATTCAAATGATTCAAGATGATGGTAGAGCTAGGTTGATCGAAATCCCATTGGGCACTTATGTGCCCGGACCAGTACTGAACTTAGGGGCAAAGGAGGCCACACAGGATTGGATTGTATACCTCAATGCAGATGCTGAACCTCAAAATGCGAAGTGGTTGAAGAAACTTTTAGATCCATGCCTAAATGACCCCAAGCGTGGAGTCTCCTTCTCCAGGCAGGTGCCTCGATCTGATTGTAAGGCTGTCTATGCTCATGACTATGATCGTTGCTTCGGCCCTGAACGCGAGTCGGTTCATTGGGATCATTTCTTTAGTATGGTGAGCTGTGCTACGCATCGTAGCGTCTTATACGCTGTACCGATCCGTGAAGATTTACACTATGCTGAAGATGATGAATGGACAAGGCGACTCATACGTGAAGGCTATGAGGTTCATTATGCCATAGAATCCATAGCGATCCATTCGCACAACTACAGCCTACGAGAAAGCTATAAGCGCTCATTTGGCGACGCCAAAGCGATGGCCGCCACCAGTGAAGTGCATCCTAAAAATGTGAACCTGCATTACTACGTGTTGTTAGGCTGGATGAAAGATGCCGTGAGGGACTTCCAGTGGTGTCTCAAGCATGCTCGAATCACTGGAATCTTTTATGCCGCAATGGTGCGCCTAGCCCAACGCTTGGGGCGTAGGGCTGGTCACCATGCCGGCTGGAAACACTACCAACGAGAAATATGAAAATTTTGGTGATATCCAATTTGTATCCACCTCACGAGATTGGTGGCTATGAGTTACGATGCGCGGATGTGTGCAATCGCTTGTTGGAGCGTGGGCATCATGTTCGCGTACTGACATCTGATCACGAAGTTGAGGGACGTCCGTTGCCAATCGATTCCCATGTGGCTAGAAAATTAGAGGTCCACGGCATGTATGGGAACCCTTGGCTGTCGATGCCGAAACTCTATCAATTGGAGAAAAAGAACCATCGAGCACTCATAGATGAGATTGAGGCGTTTCAGCCCGAGGTCGTTCACGTATGGAACATGGGGGGGATTTCAAAGTCTTTACTTATCCGGCTAGAGTCGATGAATATTCCTCTTGTTTACGATATCTCAGATCACTGGATCGCGCGGAGTATGCGGGCTGATGTGTGGCTTAGGTGGTGGAACGAATCGAAGGGGCGAAGTAATGCTGTCATGCGTACGGTCCTCAAGGCGCTGGGAGTCCGAGCAAAGATCTCTAGAGAAGTACCCACCATTTCGTGGGACACCCTCCAATATCCAAGGATTTATTTTTGTAGTGGATTCTTAAAGCAGCTGACCTTGGATAAGGGATGGGCTGTGAATCACGGTGATGTCATTCACTGTGGTATCGAAACACAGGAGTTTACCGTGAAGACTGACTACTCAAGCTTCTCAAAGCTATTGTGGGTAGGTCGTTTGGCGGAAGATAAAGATCCAATTACTGCAGTTCGGGCCTTAGCAGAGTGTCATGATGAAAGCCTAAGTTTAGATTTATTTGGGAATGGTGATACAGCTTATGTTGAGCTTCTTCGATCAGAAATAGAAAGGCTCCAGCTTACTGAAAGAGTGAAGATCGGATCGGTATCTCAATCCGAAATGAAGTCCCTGTATGCTCAATATGATTGTCTACTATTTACGTCTAATTGGGGGGAGCCTTTTGCCCTAACTCCTCTCGAGGCGATGTCTTCCGGGCTTCCAGTGATTAGTTCGTTAGATGGTGGTCAGAGGGAGCTAGCTCAAGATGGAGTGAATAGTCTTGTGGCGGAAGCAGCTCAGCCAAAGACTTACGCAAGCAAGATTCTAGAGTATCGTGATAACCAAGAGCTGCGTGAGAGGGTGGCCAGGAATGGCTTAGATCAAGCCAGGAATGAGTTTGATATCGAGGTGATCACAAATCAAATTGAGAGCTATTTAACCTCTTCACTAAAACGCTCATGAGTCTAGTCTTCTATGATGATAGCCCGATTTTTGGTGGACATGAAGTCATGAGTCTAGCTGGGTTGGATGCGCTTCTTAATAGGTACTCCAAACCTGTCTTCTTCTATGCTACTGAGGCGAATAGCACGTTATGTGAGCGACTTGCTGAATTAGAGGGCAAATATGACCATCTCAGGATTAGCAATCTGCCTTGGCATTCTTCAAAGTTAGAGGGGTTACGCAACCGCTTAAAGCCAGCTCGTGCTCGTCAGCTACAGCAGCGCTTTGAAAGACTCGGGGCAAAACTAGTTGTAGCTGTGCAGGGGAATATTGAACACTCGTCTCTGGCACTACACGCTTGTAAGAAAGCCAACATTCGCAGTGTCAGTTACATCCCTGTACCGCACTCAAACCGAGTAATGGGAGCTAAGTTGGGGCGCATGAGAGACCTCTTTAGTCGATCCATTTTCAAGTTGCCTGACAGCTACCTGACTATTTCGGAGGAAATGGCCAGTCTTTTAAGACAACGTGGTGCAGTGGCTCCTATAAAAATCGTATACAATGGCATTGATATTCACCGATTTCAGGAGGGGGTATCGCATGAAGCGAGAAAAGGGTTGCAGCTTCCTCCTAATAAAATTTTGCTAGGAGTTGTTGGGAGAGTAGAGTTTAGGCAAAAACAGCAACAGCTTCTTGTAGAGGCTGTCAGCTCTGTTCCGAGTCTTGTGGGTAGGTGTCATTTAGTCTTTGCTGGTGATGGGCCAGACTCTGACTGTTTGAAGAGGCTTCTCGCTGCAAAAGGGGTTTCCCACACGATCATTCCATGGTGTGATACAGCACCTCTTTACCAAGCGCTAGATGCCTTAGTGATACCTTCACGTTACGAAGGTCTGCCTCTGGTTATGTTGGAGGCACTTTCATCACGAATAACTGTATTTGGTAGTGATCGTGATGGTATGCGAGATATTCTCCCCGACGAATACCGTTTTGCTGTGTCGAATGTTGCTGATCTGTCGCGGACCATACACAAGTGGGTCGATAAGGGGTGTCCTCCACCGGCTGAGGAGCTTGTCAACCGTATTCGTTCTAAGATGTCAAAAGAGCAATTTGCAGAGTCTTTTTCGAGAGAAATTTTGGCAAAGCTCACTCGATGATGTGTTCTATAGTAGTGGCCCTGCGCTCTTGTGCATTAAATTTCGCGTAACTTTTTGACGCAAAAATGTATTATAATCTTTGAGAGGTGAGGTGTTCAGGATGATTGGCACTTCCAAGCACTTCCAAGCACTTCCAAACCAATGACGCGCTAATAAACTCATTGCAACTTAATGACCTAGTTAAGTCAGCTTCTTCCATCCAAGGCAAAACCTAAGGTTTCAGTACCTCTGGAGTTATAACCGCTCTCATCAAATGTGCGATCAAAGGCGATGGTTCATTTAGCAATATCGCGCTGGAGTGAGACCTTCTTGGGCACAGATCGATCGCCAGAGTCTTTGTCTATAAATTGATCACCAACAATGCCTCTCGGTTTTTGACGAGAAGTCATCGGTGAACTCGTCAAGCAATCCTCTTCATCTATCTCTATGCTCTGCATCGAGATGCAGATTCACCAGAGATTTGATCGAAGGTTCGACTTTTCAAGTCATGGCGAAAGGCAATGTCTCGAACGTCCCTAATCACCGTAATCAGGTGAGTCGCAATGCTGGATTTAAGTTGAATATAGTCTTTGATTTACTAACGGTTATCAACTGTCAGTCAGATGTTTACGCGTGTAAATAATCAAGGTGAATCAGGTGGGGTAGTGTAAAAAAACGTCTGTAAAAACTCAAAACGCCTCGCCCTCTTGCAAGAGGAGCCGCACAGGTCAGTTACTGAAGGTGCAAACACAAAAGCTCCGACCAATGGACGAACAAACAC
>NZ_JBDOPO010000340.1:0-5364 GCF_039830215.1 Rubritalea sp.
TCAAGGCGAAGAAGTACGGGTTCTCAGACGTTCAGATCGCTCACCTTCAAAACACTGACCAGGACACAGTCCGTGCTGCACGTAAGAAGCTCGGCATCATCCCTACTTACCGTCTCGTTGACACCTGTGCAGCTGAGTTCGAAGCATACACACCATACTTCTACTCCACATACGGTGACGAAAACGAAGCGCGTGAAAGCGACAAGAAGAAGATCATCATCCTCGGTGGTGGACCTAACCGTATCGGTCAAGGAATCGAATTTGACTACTGCTGTGTACACGCATCCTTCGCCCTCAAAGAGCTTGGATACGAGACCATCATGGTCAACTCCAACCCTGAGACAGTTTCTACTGACTACGACACATCTGATAAGCTCTTCTTTGAGCCACTCACACTCGAAGACGTTCTCAACATCTGTGACCAAGAGAAGCCAGACGGCGTCATCGTCCAGTTCGGCGGACAAACTCCACTCAACCTCGCAGCTGACCTCGAGCGTCATGGCGTACCAATCATCGGTACTTCACCAAAATCTATCGAGCTAGCAGAAGACCGTAAGTTCTTCTCCGCTCTCCTCGACAAGATAGGCCTCAAGCAAGCAGAAGCTGGCACAGCAGTCACTCCAGACGAAGCTGTCACTATCGCTGACCGCATCGGCTACCCAGTTCTCGTTCGTCCATCCTTCGTCCTCGGTGGACGCGGCATGATGATCGTTTACTCAGACGACGAACTCCGCAAGTACATCAGCGAAGCTGCTGACGTATCACCAGATCGTCCGATCCTTGTTGATCGCTTCCTTGAAAATGCCGTGGAAGTTGACGTTGACTGTATCTCCGACGGCGAAACATCCGTAGTTGGCGCGATCATGCAGCACATCGAAGCTGCAGGTATCCACTCAGGCGACTCCGCATGTGTGATCCCAGCTCCTTCACTTTCAGACGACATTCAGAAGCAAATTCTCAAAGGCGCAAAAGACCTCGCTCGTGAGCTCGACGTCAACGGCCTCATGAACATCCAGTTTGCCGTGAAAGATGAAGAACTCTATGTCATCGAAGTGAATCCACGTGCATCACGCACCGTGCCATTCGTTTCTAAGGCAATCGGCATTCCACTCGCTAAACTCGCGGCTAAAGTAATGGCTGGCAAGACGCTCAAGGAGCTCGGCTTCACGGAGGAAGTTCTTCCTGGTCACTATTGCGTGAAAGAAGCGGTATTCCCATGGCCAAAGTTCCCAGGTGTGGACATTGTTCTCGGACCTGAAATGAAGTCCACTGGTGAAGTGATGGGCATCGATGCTGACCTTGGCATGGCTTACGCTAAAGCTCAGATCTCAGCGTTCAACCCTCTCCCTACTGAAGGCAACGTCTTCTTCTCAGTCAACGATCGCGACAAGCCGAACTCAGTAGACATCGCTAAAGATCTCATCGACTTAGGCTTCACAGTCTACTCCACTGGCGGAACCTACAAGTTCCTTAAGGAGCAAGGCGTCGCAGTTGAGCGCGTTTACAAGCTCGCTGAGCAAAAGCGCCCAAACGTGATCGACATGATGAAGAACGGAGAAATTTCCTTCGTCGTCAACTCTCCAAGCAGCCACGAAGCTCGCGAAGATGAGATCAAGATCCGCTCCGGAGCCGTAGCCAACAAGATCTCCCACTGCACCAACCTTGCTGCAGCCGAAGCATCTGTCCGCGCGATCCGCTCACTGATCAATAAGAAGTTCGAAGTCAAGCCGATCCAAGCCCACCACGGCCTGATCTAACTAATCTGAGTAAATCTAGTTTCTTAAAAGCGTGGCCGTATTTGGCTGCGCTTTTCTCTTTTAGCTCCCTCAATGAACTTGATAGAATCCTTTGCAAAGATGCATTTAAGTAAACTCATTCTCATCCTAGCGGGATCTATCTGCGCATTACTATTCAGCTCCTGCTCCTCACAGATGAAGGCAAAGGAGACCGTGCTCAAACACAATTTCGTGTATGGCAAGACAGCCTATATTGGAGCGGACGGCACAGCCCAGGCGCCACCAAACGCCCCGCGCGAGGTGCATAAAATGGTAGCAGCAGCGAACGATCTCATCCACAAACCCTACATTTACGGCGGCGGACACAAGAGTTTCATATGTAATGGCTATGATTGCTCAGGAGCGGTCTCCTACGTCCTCCACAAGGGCGGTAAGTTAGATAAGCCACTCGTCTCCCAACAATTCTTCGACTACGGAAAAAAAGGTTACGGTGACTACGTGACCATCTACATACGCAAAGGTCACGTTTTCATGGAAATCTGTGGCCTCCGCTTCGACACCGGTGGCACGTGGAACTCCACTGGTCCACGCTGGAAACCTCAGCGTCGAGGGCTCAAAGGCTACTATGTCCGTCACCCCAGAGGCCTTTAGAAAAACAGTTGTAAAATTGTCTCGTCCACCCGCGTTCTGCCTCTATGAAAGTAAGCGCTTAAGTACAGGAAACGATCGCCTCAACAATTTACTACCACACTAAATAGAACTATGGGTATTTTCAACACTACCGAATTTAGCGATGAGATAGAAATTCTCGTAGATAAGCTTGAGCAAGAATCAAATGAGCGCGAACTCAAGCGCGAAGAACGCGCCCTCATCGATGTACTAGATACCGTCAAGCTCATCGAAGAAGGTGAAGGACTCAACGAATTCTGGCTCAGCTCGATTGACCACGCTCGCATCAGCAATTCATTTGAACTCATTGGCGCGTCAACAATCGTGGACACACTCAACTCCAGCCAATGGTGCCAAAGCTCCAGCTCTGACCGGAGCCAGTATTCAGATGCTGAATCCAACCACCTTTCAGGCATCGAAGAAGAATACTTTGAAGCCCTCACAGAAGTTCCAGAACTCATCGAGGCCTTTATCGAAGAAGAACTCGAGGCATAAGCTTCACTTCTTCGCGAACTCTAGATTAATCCCCCCCTTAGCACAAAACTTGCGAAATTCTTCCTGAAGCTGGGCATAACTGCGACCAGCAAGCAAGAGCTTCTGCGCTGCACGCTCCCCCTTCCCCAGTTGCACAGCTTTGATGTATTGCTTTACACGCTTTGCCTCACCACCACCATCGTGATGATAAAAGTAATAGGTGAGCAATAGGCCCACACCATAATTCTTGTTCGCATCCCGCCCTCCCGAAAAATGCGCATAGGGAAGCTTCATGAAATCCTCTAACTGCATCATTGCTATCCTAGAGCCCAGTCGCCTCCCCGAGCCATCATCCAAACCATCTTTGTCGCGCACATAATCAAACACGCGCTGCTTGCCATTGTTTGAATGATAGACTCCGTGAGTGTACCGAGTGGACGCCACGTATTCAGCCCCACCTTCGATATACCACGAAGCAAATGCTGGACCAGCACAGAGCTGATGCGTCAACTCATGGGATAAAACTCGGTTGCTCACCCTCTTCTCGTACTCCCACTTTCTACCAGTCCATCGAACTCCTAGCACCGGCATAGGCACCAAGACTGATTGATTCCTAGGCATGTAAACTCCTGCAGAACCTTGCGGCCCACCCGCTCTATAATAGGATGCAAAATCCCCAAAAAGATAAATGGGAAACTTTGAACCTTTTTCCATGTAATGCCCCGAGGCATTGATTGGCAATGAGAAGACAAACTTATGCGTTGCCTCGAAAAGCACAGCAAAGCGCTGAATCACACGCGGCTCGACCTTCGTGTTTATCAAGAATCGATAATGACTACTCTCGTAGATAAGCAATTTTTTCTTGGAGAGCGACTGGACCTTTTTTAGCTGAATACTAGTAGGCCCATATACCGTCCGAGGCCACGGTTTTGAAAATGACTGATCCGTGGTACCAATCCACGAAGCATATTCCTTACTTCCACCTTGCTTCCAGATCCAACTGCCCACCATTTTTTTACCTGCTGGATTGAGAGACGCCATGGAGATCCTTACCACTGAACCCTCACTTGTTTTGAAGTAGATCGATTCATTACGCACAAACTGGATTGCTCCTTCATGCACCTTTCCTCCCACTACACGTAGCATCATAGGTTTCCCCTCCACTACTGAAAGTAAGCTAAAGGCAGCTAAAACAAACAATATCAGTCTCCTCATCCTGCGCAGACTCGCAAAGCGCCAGCCTCATGACAAGCTTCCAACTAACAAGTAAACCAAATCTCTTGGGCACCCTTGAAGCCTTGAATAATTTTTTTAAATAAAAATTCCCCCCTACAACGACTCACGTAGATAGCAAAAAACCTTTTTTAAAAAATTATTACTATCCATATGCTTCACCCTAGACCTTTTTCAGCAGCAAAGTGAGACCACTGCGGGCGCCACTAATCTCGGAAACACACTCTACACCCTCAAGATTTCGCAGGGAAACGCCTTTCACTCTAATTCCGGCCTAGATAAAATCCCTAGCCTCCTAACCATCTCCTCTATTACCCTTCAATCATAGAGCCTATTCGTTTATTTGAGTCCACTCACCCACACTTAAAAACATTCGCCCCCTCCCCCCCTCCTGAAATTCCTCTCCGCCCGAGACTCAAACCCCAAACGCCTGACTTTAGGAACAAAAAAAACGGCCTTAGGTAAACCTAAGGCCGTTTTGGAAAATGTGTGATGCTATTTAAGCTTCAACTGGTGCAACATTCACACGGCGACCTGACTGGTCGAAGTAAACGGATCCGTCTACGTATGCGTGAACAGTGTAGTCTTTACCAAGGTAAACATTCTTACCTGGTGTCCACTTAGTTCCACGCTGGCGGATGATGATGTTTCCAGCGACAACTGTTTCGCCACCGAACTTCTTAACGCCAAGACGCTTGCTGCGTGAATCGCGGCCGTTCTTTACTGAACCTTGTCCTTTTTTATGAGCCATAGTAAGTGAGTAAGTTAAATAGTTTAAGCAACGCTTACGATCTCAAGCTTAGTGAGATGGCGGCGGTAACCTTTAGTCTTGTGGTAACCTTGACGACGCTTGAATTTAAATGCGATGCCTTTTTTGCCGCGGAACTGGTCCACAACCTTGGCTTTAACTGTTGCACCTTCAACTACTGGCGCTCCTACTTTGGTAGTGCTGCCATCGTTGACGAGGAGAACTTCGTCAAAAGAAATTTCGGAATCAACATCAGCGACGAGTTTCTCGACGTCGATTTGATCACCTGCTTGAACGCGGTACTGCTTACCGCCTGTTTTGAAAACTGCGTATGCCATGGTCTGACAAGTAAATGGTTAAATGGTTAATCCACCACAAGAGCGCGCTGGACTGGGCGCGGAATTGACCACAAATCTCACATATCGGCAAGATTTTTTTTGAACTTATCTCAAAAAAGTTCAAAAACATTCCCGTGCAACAACTTTTCCCAATAGAAATAGACTC
>NZ_JBDOPO010000266.1:0-5361 GCF_039830215.1 Rubritalea sp.
ATGCTTTAAAAGCACAGCGGGCACCTCCATAGGATTGAGCTTTAATTCGGTAAATCGCTGCACTATGCTAACTCCCGTAGCGTGCTCGTAATCGCTACTCACTTCCTCGGCTGTCAGAGCCCTCGCGATAGGGACTTCGCCATAGAAGTGATCGGCATGGGTTGTCCCCAAGCATGGCAGGCCCTTTCCGGCCTGAGAGAATGCTGTGGCAGATGGGCTATGGGTATGAACCACTG
The DNA here is from genome assembly GCF_039830215.1 of Rubritalea sp. Classification (NCBI taxonomy): domain Bacteria; kingdom Pseudomonadati; phylum Verrucomicrobiota; class Verrucomicrobiia; order Verrucomicrobiales; family Rubritaleaceae; genus Rubritalea; species Rubritalea sp. Next base: position 237 of record NZ_JBDOPO010000266.1, read on the forward strand.
CTCCCACCTCCTTAAAGTTACGATAAATTTCTAGATGAGTTTTTGTGTCTGATGATGCGCGCAACTCTCCTTCTACAACCTCATTTTCGAGATTGAGCACGACTATACTGGTCGTGGTTAGCTCCTCATAAGCAACCCCGCTAGGCTTGATTGCAACCAGTCCTGACTCACGGTCTATGGCGCTCACATTCCCCCACGTCAACGCTACCAGCCCAGAACTAACCAGTGCTTGATTGGCCTCGACGACCATTTGTTTTAAATCTTCAGTCATCTTAGTTTCGTTGTTGCTCACGGATATTCATCAACTCTTTCATCACATTTGCCATAGATCCACGCCACTCGTTGGCGCCAAAGCCATCATGAAGCTGGCTGTAGAGCTCAAACAACTGGCTATAGACCACTTGGTTTTCGGCAATCGGGTAATACACTTGATCATGGTAATTCACGACCCGCTCTTGCAGTTGTTCCAGCGGTGCATAGCCTGTTGATACAGCACCAAACAGGGCCGCACCCAGTGCACAAGTTTGCTCACTCACTGAAACTTTCATCGGCTTTCCAATAACATCTGCATAAATTTGCATCAAGGTTGGATTCTTCAGTGAAAGACCACCAGTCGTGACGACCTCATTGACCTCTACTCCGAACTCCTCCATCCGCTTGATAATCGTGTAGGCTCCAAAGGCAGTGGCTTCGATATATGCTCTATATATTTCATGGGCTTCAGTGTGTAAGCTTTGCCCTAACATCAATCCTGAGAGTCTCACATCAGTAAGCACCGTCCGGTTTCCATTATTCCAATCCAACGCTAACAGCCCACTTTCGCCTGGTTTCATTTTAGAAATTTTCTCTCCCATCGCAGCAAATTTCGCGCCACTATCCACACCATAACTGTCCGGCACTAAATGATTCACCAGCCAGAGGAACAAATCGCCAACTGCCGACTGACCAGCCTCAATTCCTATCAAGCCCGGCACAACTGAGGAATCTACTTGACCGCAGAGCCCAGGAACATTCGCCACAGTTTGGTCTGCGACAGTGATGTCACAGGTAGAAGTCCCCAGTACTTTAACTAAGGTTCCCTTTTTAACTCCAGCTCCTACAGCGCCCATGTGGCAATCAAATGCGCCAACGGCTATCGCTATTCCCTCATCGAGCCCCAATCGACTAGCCCAATCTTTGCATAGTGTTCCGGCTAGTTGATCTGACGCATGTGCATTCTCATAAAGCCTATCTCTGAGTTCAGCTAGAGAAGGATCTAAGTTCGATAAGAATTCCTTATCTGGTAGCCCCCCCCACTGGTCATTGAACATCGCCTTATGGCCAGCTGCGCAGATCGAACGCTTCAGCGTGAGCGGGTTTGTATCACCAGCGAGCTCAGCCGTGAGCCAGTCACAGTGCTCGACAAACGAGAATGCCGCCTCGAACACCGCTGAGTCAACCTGACGTATACGTAAAATTTTTGACCACCACCACTCGGAAGAATACGTGCCTCCACATTTTTCTAAATACTGCGGCCTCATCGCTTGAGCTAAGTTGGAAATTTGCTCAGCCTCTCTGAAAGCCGTGTGGTCCTTCCATAGCCAGACTTTAGCGTTCAGGTTATCAGAAAATTGAGGATCAAATGCTAATGGAGATCCTGCTGCGTCAACAGGGATCACTGTCGAACCAGTGGTATCAACACCAATACTGATTACCTTTGATGGTGAGAAGTCAGGATCATTTTTTTGGGCCTGAGCAATGGCTCCACGAATGATTGTCTCACAGCCATCGATATAATCCTGAGGGTTTTGCCGTGCCACGTTGGGGTCGCTTGGATCCGTGAGTATTCCCAGCTCTCCTGATGGATAGTTGAAGACCTCAGATCCTAGTTCCCTTCCTGATTCCAGATCAATCAATAATGATCGACACGAGTTGGTGCCATAATCTAGGCCAATTGAGTACGCTGACATATAGTTCTTTTATTTACAGCAAGCACTATCCCTGCAAAAGCGAATTCCGTATAGAATACCTTTTTCTAAAATTTGAATAAAAACGTCATAATCTACCGATTTATCCCCTAGCAATCATGACACTTTTTTTATCGCGATCCTGTGGTCAAACTAAAAATAAATGGATATTCATCAGGTTTCATTGGTGCGATAAACGCAGATTTTCTGTGCTATGCTCGCCAATCAGTTTAGCAGGCAACAAGATTCTAGTTTTATTCCTGCAGGGATTTTTGCGATGTCATTAGCACCCATCCCGGCCTCGTGAATTGTCACCCCTCTCTAAAATTAGCACAGTGTGCTGAGTGGCATGCGTTTTATTCTCTAGCAGTCTGGCCGCTTGACCAGCCTGCACTATGGAGCTCTTTTTTATCGAACATAAGACGCTCAGGAAAACAGTGACCTTTACCTGAGCTAGACATTTTTGCTCATCAAAGGCATTGTATTTTTTACTCAGTTTATATGGCTGCTCAGATTTCTACGTCCTTACAAGCACTTCACACCATCAGCAATTTTAGACTCGTCGCTCCCTCACCGACAATAACCAGACAGGGCTAATGAGTCGAATCCGCATTTGATCGCATAACGTAGATTCCTTCCTGCTGGCCGAAGGTTGCTGCGGCCACTGTATAGTTATCACATTCCATTAGTGACTCTTTCTCGAAACTGTCCCCTCTCTCCAGCCACAGATGTAGCTCTACTATATCCGTCGGCTTGTGACCACTCTTGAGGAAATCTTAGTGGATTTCTTTTGGCCAAATCGATGGGCCCATACAGGCGTGAGGTGCACAGTCGAAGGTGAGTAGCGAAACCATGGTGAATTTATCAGCGGACTGCTGCCCCGGACACACCGGCGGGTAGGTCGTTTACCTCGATACCAACAGACGTCCTTTAGTATCCCATCGCATGCTGAAAGGGCATGCCATTTCGTTAACATTCACCTCGAAAGCAATTGAATTCTGACCGATGATCCACTTTAAACGCTAGGGTTTCGCCTTTGGTAGACCTCCACGCATTTGCGACACAAGATCGATCTACTCACTCTAATATAGGCACATGGAAATCTTCAGGCTTGGTCATTTTGCCCGCAGCAGGCGCACGGATCACTGCATCGCGATTAGCCACCATCACATCGAAATTACGCATGGCCAAGAGAAAGCCCAGAGAGACATAGCTACCACTGCGCCCCCAGTATATTCGAAACTATTGAGCGCGCGGTAGCGTTGAGCGGAATGGAATGCTTCATTAGGCAAAAGTTCGCGAGGCCATTGACCGGAGCTTTTGTAAGCACTGATGAACCGTTGATAGTCATTGAATTACCATTGCTAGCACTACCCCACTCCTTCTTTAACTCCATTCAGCTGCTTGGAAAAAACCACAAATCCCACTCTATTCTTCTCAGTCAGCTGCTTCAGCTTAGCAGTCTAGAGTATTATTTTTTGACTATCCATCTGTGCCGCTTTCACCTGAGACAGCTCTTCATTTGCCAAAGGTGAAAGTAGGACCAACTTAGGCGCACATTTCCCGCCCTTAACTCCCTAGAGCTTACCGTCGATTTTTTTTAGTCACGGGAGCAGACTTAAGCGGCATGATCAGAGTGTTGTAGTCTTGCAGATTTTCAGGTTTCACGCCCTTTGCATAACCTCCCATCTTGAAGGTTCGCGGCTTATAGGAGCCCACAAATGCAACATTATTGTCGGCTTTGATCGCATCTTCTAGCCCATTGATCCAGAACACGCCATTAATCACGAGGCGACGATAGCTCTCGCTTAGCAGATCCTCCGACGCTCCTTGTGTGCTATGAAAAACTCGACCTTTCTGACCGCTTTTCCCTTCATAATGCCTCACCCAGGCTGACGGCATCGCCACCTTCTTTGTGTCAGCAGCTGCACTGGGATCCATAGAAACCAATGGTTGGCTCTTTGCCAACAAGGTGAATCCATCACGCACCACACCAACATATCCACCAGCATGACAGAAAGCGTTGTCTTCAACTCCTCGCAACACGGGATGTTGTTTTTGTGACTCCTCTAGTAGAATTCTGGTTCCTTGCCTATGATTTTTCCCGTGGTGCCCTTCCCAAGTGTTTCCTAGCACCTGCTCGCCAAACCCATTCTGGTAATCCTTACCGGTGTATTTAAAATCAAATTTCGAGTAAGTTTTCCCTTTAGGTATTTTAAAAGCATGAGAAGAAGTCCTCAATCCAGCCACAGGTTTCCCCGCTCCGACAAAATCCACGATATGCTTCATTTGCTCGTCAGGAAGATCCAGGAAACGCGCAAAAATTACCATTGAATCTGCATTTTTAAGCGCCTCAAGCCCATGTATATTTGAAGCTCCAGCCTCGATGAACCCCTTATTATCCACACCAAAGAGCACCGTGCATTTAAATCCATGATGCTTTGCTAAAATACGTGCCAATGCTGGGCAACTCTCCTCAGCTCGGTACTCGTGGTCGGAGGCCACAAAAACGATATGCTTTCCCTTACCTGGCCCTTCACCGCCTTGGTAGACGATCTGCGCCTGCATAGCCAAAGTTGAGGCTGCCCAGGTCATTAGGATTGTTTTTATTTTCATATTAATTTTCGTAGTGTGGTGAAGTGGATCGAACATATTTCACGGCTGAACCTTCCCAGCCATTTTTTGAATAAAGTAAGCATGGCAAATCAGATAAGTCTTTCGGACCGAAGCTAACTGGGGCAATACTCAGAAAGAGGTTCCTATCCGTCTCGTCGTGCACAGTCTGGGTGAAGATTGCAGTCGCCTGACCATCTTCACTGTAGCGATAGATCCCTATGGTGGGAGAGTGACGCGGCTTATTCAGAGCCAGTCCCGGCTGGTATATTACACTATCAAATTGCACACTCACTGACCAACCATTGAGCTCCGGCACAGATTCACGCTGAAGCTTCTCAGAGTCGCAAGAAATCTGAGGGTATTGAGCGACTGGCAAACGGAGCTGAAAGAACCCAGTGCTCGAAAAGCAATTCTTCGAGCTGGCCAACCAGACGACTTCAGTGTTGATTGTCAAAGCTCCTTCCGCCAAGACATTAGTAACCTTCACATTGGTATCATGGAGGACATCTCTGCTATAACCATGGGCCAGATGCCCCTCCATAGCAAGCAACTCAAGCAAATCC